>DATFKJ010000318.1:0-19086 GCA_035268705.1 Roseovarius sp.
TGACGGCGATTCAGGCGGAGGAGGCGGAGGCCTTTGATTACCTGCCCAAGCCGTTCGACTTGCCCGATTTGATGAAGCGCACATCGCGCGCCTTGGATGCAGGGGCACGGCAACCTGCATCGGCCCCCGAGGAAGATCGCCCCGAGGAACTGCCGCTGATCGGGCGCACGCCTGCGATGCAGGGGCTGTACCGGGTGGTTGCTCGGCTGATGAACACCGATTTGCCGGTTCTGATCACCGGGGAATCCGGAACGGGAAAGAGCCTGATTGCGCGGGCGGTCCATGATTTTTCCGACAGGCGGACCTTGCCCTTTGTCACCGTCACGCCTTCGGATTTGTCGGATCTGGAAGGACCGGCCAAGGTGATGGCGCGGGCCAAGGGCGGGACGATCGTTCTGGACGAAGTCGGTGATCTGGATGCCGAGGCGCAGGCGCGCGTGGTGCGGATGATGGATGCGCCGGGCGATCATGTCCCGCGCTTCATGGCGACAAGTCAGGGGCGTTTGGCCGAAAAGCTGGAAAACGAGGGGTTCCGCGAAGATCTTTATTACCGGCTGTCGGGGGCCGTCATCGCGGTGCCGAGCCTGCGGGACCGCGTGGACGATGTGCCGCTGTTGGTCGAGCATTTCCTTTCACGGTCTGAACGCGAGGGGCAGCCGCCACGCCGGTTGTCGGAGGAAGCCTTGGAGCTGATGCGGGCCTATAGTTGGCCCGGCAACGTGCGGCAGTTGGAAAATGCCGTGCGGCGGATCGGGCTGACCGCGCGCAACGAGGAGGTAAGCCGCACCGAGGTCGAGGCCGTTCTGGGCAACCAGCCCGCCGCGCAGCCGGTCTTGAAACAAGGATCGGGGGAAACGCTGTCCGCTTCCGTCGAGCGGCACTTGCGGCGTTATTTCGATCTGCATGGCAATGTGATGCCGCCACCGGGCCTGTACAGCCGGATCTTGCGCGAGGTGGAGCTTCCCCTGATCGAAATCGCCTTGGATGCGACGGGCGGAAACCAAGCCAAATGCGCCGATCTTCTGGGCATTAACCGCAATACCTTGCGAAAGAAAATCACCGAGTTGGATATTCACGTGACACGCCGCCGCAAGTTGATGTAAAACTGCAACATCAGTGTGGCTTTTGGGGACTGCCATCCCAATCTTGGCCATATCTTGCGGAGGCGCCCAAGACGCGCCACAACCTGATGGGGGACATGGGTGGCAACCGGGACACGTATACCGTCCATATTGACGTGGGAGGGCCTGAATCGGGTGCGGCGCAAGCGCCGTTTCCAGACCTTTGCCACGCTGGGCCTTGTCACCCTTGGGCCAATTCTTGCCGTCGTGACCTTTCTTGTGATGGGGCCGCTGGATCAGGGCGCTTCAAGCCGCGTGCTGCGCGGTGTGATGCTTCTGGACTTGGTCTATGTCATCATCGTCGCGGCTTTGGTCTTGCAACGGGTGGCGCGGATGGTCGCGGCGCGGCGCCGACGCTCGGCCGGGTCGCGCCTGCACCTGCGATTGACCGGGGTGTTCACCATCATGGCCTTGTTGCCCACGGTTGCGGTCGCGGTGTTTGCCACGCTTTCGGTCAACATGGGACTGGAGGCATGGTTTTCCGACCGCGTCGGCCGCGTGGTGGACAGTTCAGTCGCCGCGGCCCAAGCCTATGAGGAAGAACATCGCCATGATCTGATCACCGATGCCCGGGCGCTGGCCTCGGTCATCAACGCCACCAAGCGGGCGGCGGTTTTCATTGACGATGGCGACATCCGGCAAGTTCTGTCGCGTGGACAACGCGAGATTCAGCGGGGTCTTCGCGAGGCTTTCGTGATTGATGGAACCGGGGATTTGCGGGCGC
Organism: Roseovarius sp.; assembly: GCA_035268705.1. Classification (GTDB taxonomy): domain Bacteria; phylum Pseudomonadota; class Alphaproteobacteria; order Rhodobacterales; family Rhodobacteraceae; genus Roseovarius. The sequence continues at coordinate 1,846 of DATFKJ010000318.1, forward strand.
GCGGCGAACGATCCTACCTGTTCGATTATGAAAAGCCGACGGCCGAACAGATCGCCGAAGCGCAAGAAGAGGGCGTGGTTGTCATTCAAGACTGGGACAACAACGAGTTTCGGGCCTTGATACCGCTGCGCGAACTTCCAGACCGCTATCTCTATGTCAGCCGCAATGTGGATGGCGATATCCTGAACCTTTTGGATGAAACGCAGGAAACAGCCGATTTCTACAAGCAGCGCGAAAGTGAACGGGGCCGTGTCCTTTTCGAATTCGGCCTGCTTTACATCGGCTTTGCCCTGATCCTGATACTGGCCTCGATCTGGTTGGGGCTTTGGTTCGCGGAACGCTTGTCGCGGCCTGTGGGGCGGCTGACCAGTGCCGCGCGACGCGTGGGCGAGGGCGATTTGGACGTTCGTGTGCGCGAAGAAGAGGGCGATGACGAGATCGCCATGCTGTCCACCTACTTCAACCAGATGACCCACCAACTGAAAGGGCAGCGCGAGGCGCTTTTGGCCAATACCCGGCAAATCGAACGCCGTCGGCGGTTGTTCGATTCCGTGCTTGGATCGGTGTCGTCCGGGGTTGTCGGCCTGGATGCGAAGGGGCGCGTGACCTTCGTCAACCGCTCTGCCGAGCGCCTTCTGGATTGGCAGGAGGATCAGCAATCGCTGGACATAGGCGTTGCGGTGCCGGAATTCGGTGCCTTGTTCGAAAGATTGCGTGTCGCGCACGGTGGCTTTGTCCAAGAGGAAATTCGCGTGGCGCGAGCAGGACGGGTTGAAAACCTTCTGGTACGCATGTCGACGCGGCATAGCGAGGAAGGCCGCCGCGAGGGCTATGTTGTGGCCTTTGACGACGTGACCGACTTGGTCACGGCGCAGCGCATGGCGGCCTGGGGTGATGTGGCGCGGCGGATTGCTCATGAAATCAAGAACCCGCTTACGCCGATTCAGTTGTCGGCCGAGCGGATCAAGCGCAAGTTCTCGCGGCAGTTGGAGGCGGATCAGGCGCAATCCCTTGAGGAATTGACCGATGTCGTGGTGCGTCAGACCAACGACCTACGGCGCATCGTGGATGAGTTTTCCAAGTTCGCGCGCATGCCCGAACCAGAGACCAAGGAAGAAGACCTTGGCCAGATCCTTCGCGAAGCTGTCCTTCTTCAGGAAGCGGGCCAGCCCGAGGTGCGTTTCGGCACCACCCTGACCAGTGAAGCGATGCCGGCGGATGTGGACGCCACGATGATCAGTCAGGCCCTGACCAACCTGATCAAGAACGCAGGCGAGGCGATTGAAAGCCTTCGGGACGCCGGCGTGCCCGAAGGGCACAGCCCCGAGATACGGATCGAAAGCCAGATCGAGGGCGACAGCGCCGTTATTCGGATTAGCGACAATGGCATTGGCTTGCCCGAGGATCGCACGCGGCTTTTCGAGCCATATGTGACGACACGCGAGAAGGGCACCGGCCTTGGCCTACCCATCGTGAAGAAGATCATCGAAGAACACGGCGGGTCATTGGAATTGGACGATGCGCCCAGCTTTGGAGAAGACGGGCATCGCGGCGCGATGGCCGTGGTGCGTCTGCCCTTGAAAGTGGCGGGCGAGAGTACGAGTGACATGGAGCAACAGGCGGTATGAGGATAAAATGAGTGATATTCTGATTGTCGATGACGAACGGGACATTCGGGAACTGATTGCGGATATCCTTGAAGATGAAGGGTTTGGCACGCGGCTCGCGGGAAACTCGGACGAGTGCATGGCGCAATTCGGCGATGCGCCGCCTGCGCTTTTGATCCTCGATATCTGGCTGAAAGACAGCCAGATGGACGGGATCGACATCCTGAAAACCGTCAAGCGCGATTATCCGGACGTGCCGGTGGTCATCATCTCCGGCCATGGAAATATCGAGATTGCCGTGGCGGCGATCAAGCAAGGCGCGTATGATTTCATCGAAAAGCCTTTCAATATCGATCAGCTTCTGGTGGTGATCCGGCGCGGCATGGAAACCAGCCGTTTGCGGCGTGAGAACCAGCAACTCAAGCGGCGTGAAACCGGGCCGACGGAGATGCTGGGCGATAGCCCGACGTTCCGGACCCTTGTCGGCCAATTGGACAAGGTCACCAAATCCAACGGCCGGGTGATGCTGAACGGGCCTGCGGGCTGCGGCAAGGAATTGGCCGCGCGTTATATCCACGCCAACTCGAACCGGGCCGAGGCACCTTTCGTCACGGTAAGCTGTGCGGCGGTAGAGCCGGACCGGATGGAAGAGGTTCTGTTCGGTCGCGAGGGCGAGGACGGTGTGCAGCCGGGCCTTTTGGAAGAGGCCAATGGCGGGGTTCTCTATTTCGACGAGGTGGCGGATATGCCGCTTGGCACCCAGTCGAAAATCTTGCGGGTGCTGGTGGATCAGACGTTTTTGCGTGTGGGCGGCAGTGGCAAGGTGCAGGTGGATTTGCGCGTGATCTCTTCGACCTCGCGGGATCTGGAGGGCGAGATCGCTGCGGACAAGTTCCGACGCGAGTTGTATCACCGCCTCAACGTGGTGCCGATCGACGTGCCCGGTTTGGAAGAAAGGCGCGAGGATATCCCGGCCTTGGCGGCCCATTTCATCGAAGGGCTGAACCGGACGCAGGGCCTGCCGCTTCGGGAGTTGAGCGATGAAGCGGCGGCGCTTTTGCAAACCATGAGATGGCCGGGAAATGTGCGGCAGTTGCGCAACGTGATTGAACGCGTGTTGATCCTTGGCGAGAGTGGCGGCGATATCGAAGCACGCGAATTGCCCGGCGAAACCGAGGGCGCCCCCTCCGAGGAGGGCCGCGTGGTGCTGTCCGGGACGGTGGCCACCATGCCCCTGCGCGACGCCCGCGAGGCCTTTGAACGTGAATACCTGATGACCCAGATCAACCGCTTTGGCGGCAATATCAGCCGCACGGCGGAATTCGTCGGCATGGAGCGCAGCGCGCTGCACCGAAAGCTGAAGTCCTTGGGCGTGGTCACCGGGGCCAAGGCGGGGACGAAGACCGGTGCCGAGGATGAAGAAACCGCGGCCGGGTGATCAACTTGTCAGTTTTTCCTGTGCCGCGAAGGGGCTGAGGCCAAGCCAGGATTGCATATTGTCGACCAACACCCTTGGCCCGACCAGCATAAGGGCGTCGCGGTCGACGGCATCGGCCACACTTCGCAAACCCATCCAGATTTCCGTCATCGTGCGTAGATCGACGGTGGCGTAGAGATCCACATCGAACCCCGGGTCGATGTGGCACAGGTCAACCGTGCGGTCCGGCTCCACGATCAGCCACCACTTGCGTTGGGAGCTGGGTAATTCGGGATAGATGAATTCGATCACCGTCCGCTGGCGCGGCACGGGGTCGGTATTCAGGTTACGCCGCATGTCCCACATCAAAAGCTCGGGGTCGAGGTTTTCGAGCGAGGGTTCGGTTTCGACCCATTTTTGCCCCCACATGCCGATGGATTCCACCACGGGCTGTAGGTCGCGTCCTGCCTTTGTAAGGCGGTAGGCGTCGATTTCGGGCGGGCCCGGGATGCGGTTGCGTTCGACGATGCCAGCGCTTTCCAATTCGCTCAAGCGTTTGGAAAGCAAGGCCGGCGACATGCGTGGCACACCCCGGCGCAGTTCGTTGAACCGTGTCGATCCGGCGATCAACTCGCGCAGAAGAACGATGGTCCATCGCGTGCATAGAACCTCTGCTGCCATGGCGACGGGGCAAAACTGTTTGTAGCTCGCGTTTGTCATGCTGGCCTCCTTTCATAAAGGCAGGGCCAGTGTGGCATGCCCGGCCTGGGTGGAGCCAGTTCAGATACTGTATCACCTTGGTTCACTTCGTGAACTGGCCCGACACCTGCGCCATCTGTCAGCCTGTTCAGGCATCGGATGAGACCGGTGTTCAGCGCAATTCATTGATAGGAAGGGGAATTCCAATGCCTCTTGTTGATATTCAACTGATCGAGGGTGTCTTTGACGACAGCCAGAAACAGAAAATGATCCACGACGTGACCGAGGCCATGATCGGCATCGAGGGCGAGGCCATGCGCGGCGTGACATGGGTGAGGGTCCAGGAGGTCGCGAGTGGCGAATGGGCGATTGGTGGCAAGCCCTTGACCGCGGCCGATGTCAAGGCGGTGCAAGCTGAACCGGCTTGAGGGCACTGATTTATAGACATCCAGAAACCTGAAAGGAACGAGCGATGGCGCAATCACTGGCAAAAGACCTGAGCACTGTTTCCTTGTTTGAACGGCTTGGCGGGGCCGCCGGTATTCGGCAGATCGTCGATGGTGCCGTGGCGGCGCATATGCGCAACCCTGTCATCAAGGAACGGTTTGTTCCCTACGAGGACCAACCTGAACGCGTTGAAGAGATCAAGCAGCACACCTGCGATTTCTTCGCCGCAGGCAGCGGAGGCCCTGACAAGTACCAAGGCCGCAGCATGGCCGAAGCCCATCGCGACATGGCGATCGACCCGGCGGAATACGATGCCGCCTGTGACGATATCCTGACGACGATGAAGGCGCTCAATTACCACCGGGATGTCCGCGACGAGGTTCAAGGGGTTTTGCGGTCTCTACAAGCCGATATCATCCACAAATAGCCCCGCAAGACGAAGGGAGAGCAACACCATGACAGACGCAATCCAGATCAGACGCTTCGATGATCCCGACGAGGTTCTCGATATGAAGGCACAAGGCGGTATAAGCATCGTCAAGCTGGAAGACGGAACCAGCGGCATGCACGCGGTGTTCGAACCCGGCTGGACGTGGGAAAAGGATGAAAAGCCGCTTCTGGGCGCGCCCGAGACCTGCCCGATGCGACATATCGGCTATTGCCTGTCTGGTCGGCTCGTGGTGCGCATGATCGAAGCAGACGAGGAGACCCCGATCACACCGGGCGATTTCTTCGAAATCCCGCCGGGCCATGATGCCTATGTTGACGGCGCGGAACGGGTCGAATTGATATTGTTCGAAGCCCCCCACTGACACGGCCCGACGAAACAGGTGGCGTGGGCATGCCCGATGCCACCGTCACTCTGCCCCCGGTGTCACGATCTTCCAACGGCCCGATTTCAGGCGGATGGCGCAGGAGGCTTCGGTGAGGGGCGGGAAGGTTTGTGTGGCGCTTAAGGGGCGGGCGGCGGCGACTTGTGCGGAGTCACATTCCCTGATGCTGACTTTCTCGAAACCCGCCCCGGCCATGCAGAGCCTTTCGGTTTTGAAGCGTAGGCTTTCGTTGGCATCGTAACGTTCATAGCGACCGGGGGTGATGATGCGCTGAAAGGTATAGCAATGACCGTTGGCATCGCAGTGGGTATAGGGGGCTGTCGTGGGCGGGATATACCGCGTCAGGATACGGGGCGGCACCTTGCGCAGGGCCGTGATCTTGCACTCGTTCAGCGTGCGCTCCATCGCGGAAACCGAGGCCCCTTGCTTGTAGTAGACCGTCAGCGGCGCACAGGCGGCCAAAAGCACGAACATGGCCCCGAGAAGGGCAGGGAGACCGCAGGGCTTCATTGTCATACCCCCACTTTACAAGGTTATGCGCCAAGGACAAAGCAATTGACCAACCATAACCAACCTGTCATGCACCATTTTCGAGACAAGATGAGGCGCAAGGGCCATGAAAGTCATCATCTGCGGGGCCGGTCAGGTTGGCTGGCAGATCGCCCGCCACCTTTCGGGCGAAAAGAACGATGTCACGGTGGTGGACAACAACCCCGATCTGGTGCGGCGGGCCACCGATACGCTGGACGTGCAGGGGTTGGCCGGCTTTGCCAGCTATCCCGACATTCTTGACCGGGCGGGTGCGCGCGATGCCGATATGATCATCGCCGCCACCTATTCCGACGAGGTGAACATGGTCACCTGTCAGGTGGCGCATTCGGTCTTTGCCATTCCGCGCAAGATCGCGCGGTTGCGCAGCCAATCCTACCTTGATGCAATTTATTCCGATCTTTACCGGCGCGATCACATGCCGATCGACGTGGTGATCAGCCCCGAACGCGAGGTGGCCGAGGCGGCGTTGCAGCGTCTGGCGGCCCCTGCGGCTTTCGACACCGAGCAATTCCTTGGTGGACGCGCGCAACTGATGGGTTTGCGATTGAACGAGGAATGCCCGGTGGTCAACACGCCGCTGCGGCAGTTGAGTGATCTGTTCTCGACGCTTCGGGTTGTCGTGCTGGGCATTCGCCGCGAGGGACGGTTGTTCGCGCCCGAAGCGGGTGATCAACTGTTCGTGGGGGATGAAGCCTATGTTTTCGCCCCGCGCGACGATATTCCCCGCACGCTGGAGGTTTTTGGCAAGCAACAAGACAAGCAGGAACGTTTGGTCATTGTTGGCGGCGGCAACATTGGGCTGGCTGTGGCGCAGTCTTTGGAAGAACATCGCACCGGCACCCGCACCAAGATGATCGAGCGCGACCGCCGCTGCGCCGAGAGGGCCGCAGATGCGTTGGAGCGGACCATCGTTCTGAATGGCGATGGTCTTGAGACCAGCCTGTTGAACGAGGCGGGAATCGCACGTGCCGACGCGGTGCTATGCGTGACAGACGACGACAAGACCAACATGCTGGCGGCCGTGCGGGCCAAGGCGGCGGGTTGCCCCTATGCCATCGCACTGATCAACGATCCGACGCTCGCCGCGCTGATGGAGCCGCTGGGGATTGACGCCTTCATCAACCCGCGCGCCACCACGGTCAGTTCGATCCTGCGCCATATCCGTCATGGTCGTGTAAAATCGGTCTATTCCATCGGTGACGCCGAGGCCGAGGTGATCGAGGCCGAGATCATGTCGACGTCCTCCATCGCGGGCAAGGCGATCCGTGATATCGACTTTCCGGAAGGGGTTTTGGTGGGGGCCGTGCGCAAGGGCGACGAGATCCGCAAACCCTCTGGCGGCCTCAAGATCGAGGCAGGTGACGTCGTGGTGCTTTTTGCGTTGGCGGCGGATGTGGGCCGGGTGGAGCAATTGCTTCAGGTCTCGATTGATTTCTTCTGAGCCATGATTGCCCGGCTGCTCACCTTTCCATTGATTTTGGTGCTCTGGGGCTTTTCCGCCTTGACGATGCTTCTGCCGGCGCTGCACGCCCTGATGCTGGACGATCACAGCGTGGCACAGGCGTTTTTCTATTCCAGCGCGCTTGGCCTGACATTCGTGGCGATTATCGGCTTGGCGATGTCAGGGCGGCAAACCGGCGAGACCACGGATATTCAACACCTTGGCGCGCTTTTCCTCGCCTATACGGCGTTGCCGCTTTATCTGGCCGTGCCGTTTTATGAAGGGTTGGAAACCACCCGCTATCTCAACGCCTTCTTCGAGATGGTGTCATCCCTTACGACCACCGGGGCCACCCTGTTCGATAATCCGGGCCGCGTGCCGGAACCATTGCACCTGTGGCGCGGGCTTGTCGGCTGGTTCGGTGGCTTGATGATCTGGGTGGCCGCCTCGGCCATTCTGGCGCCTTTGAACCTTGGTGGGTTCGAGGTCACGGCAAGCGCCGAACCCGGTCAGGAAGCGGCGGGGTTTCAAAGGTTCGAACGCGCCACGGCCACAAAACGGTTGCAGCAGATGACCGGAACTCTGGCACCGGTGTATCTTGGCCTGACGGCGGTGTTGTGCCTTTTGCTCATGGTCAATGGCGAGCGCGCCTTCGTGGCGCTGATCCATGCCATGTCGACCATGGCGACCAGCGGCATTTCCCCCATCGGCGGCATTCATAACGGGGCGGCGGGCTATGGTGGCGAGATTGTGTTGTTCCTCTTTATGCTGTTCGCGCTTTCGCGTCTGACTTTTTCGACCGATACCTTGACCTCCGGGCGACAAAACCTGCTTGAGGATCCCGAATTCCGGCTGGGGCTGCTTTTGGTGCTTGGCGTGCCGCTCCTGCTGTTTTCCCGGCATTTCATTGGTGCATTCGACGTGGACGAAATGGAAAACCTGTCGCAAGCGGGCGGGGCGCTTTGGGGGGGCATGTTCACGGTCCTGTCGTTCCTGTCGACGACTGGCTTCGAAAGTCAGGCATGGGAAGCGGCGCGCGGTTGGTCCGGGCTTGGAACTCCCGGTTTGATCCTGCTGGGGCTGGCGCTTGTGGGGGGCGGCGTTGCGACCACGGCAGGGGGTGTGAAACTGCTTCGGGTCTATGCGCTTTACCTTAACGGGCGGCGCGAGATGGAACGGTTGGTGCATCCCTCTTCGGTTGGTCGCGCCACGGCGGGCAGTCGCCGCTTGCGACGGCAAGGTGCCTTCATCGCCTGGATATTCTTCATGCTGTTCGCTCTCTCGCTGGCCTTGGTCACGGTGCTGATGGCCGCGCTTGGGCAGAGCTTTCAAAACTCCATCATTCTGGCCATATCGGCGCTCAGCACCACCGGCCCGTTGACGCAATCGGCCGCCGAGGTTCCGATTGACTTGCTCTCGATGAGCCCGCTGGCGAAGCTGGTGCTTTGCGCGGCCATGGTTCTGGGGCGACTGGAAACGCTTGCCATTATCGCACTTGCCAATCCGGGCCTGTGGCGCGATTGAACGGGCCTACAAACGGCACCCTGCAAGGATTTGATTTTTGGGGTGGAAATGCACGCGTGACCGCTCCATACTCTGCTTGAGGGAGAGACCGTGCCGATCCGCGGCCAACGCAAGAACAAAGGTTTTCAATACCATGGCATCAGACCGACAGAATCTTCAGGACGCATTTCTCAATCAGGTCCGTAAAACAAAAATTCCGGTGACAATCTTCCTTATCAACGGGGTGAAACTGCAAGGTGTCATCACTTGGTTCGATAATTTTTGCATCCTCCTGCGTCGTGACGGGCAATCGCAGCTTGTTTACAAGCATGCCGTGTCCACCATCATGCCGTCGCAGCCCCTGAGCCTTTATGAAGGCGACGACCAAGGGTGACATCCCCTACGACGACGGAACGAGAAAACACCCGGGCCTGGGTGTTGCATCCCGACATTCGCGGCCACGAGGCCGCGCGTGACGCCGGGCTTGCCTTGGAAGAGGCGATCTCGCTTGCGCATGCGCTGCCCGGGCTGGATGTTGTCGGCAGCGAAGTCGTGCGCCTGCCGCGACCGCATCCCGGGATGCTGTTCGGCAAGGGTAAACTTGAGGAGCTGAAAGAACGGTTGGCAGCGCATGACGTGGGCCTTGTGCTGGTCGATGGCCCGGTCAGCCCCGTGCAACAGCGCAACCTTGAAAAGGCCTTGGCTGTCAAACTCCTTGACCGCACCGGGTTGATCCTTGAGATCTTCAGCGAACGCGCCGCGACCCGTGAAGGTGTTCTTCAGGTCGAGATGGCGGCGCTGTCGTATCAACGCACGCGGTTGGTCCGGGCCTGGACGCACCTTGAACGTCAGCGGGGCGGATTGGGTTTCGTTGGCGGCCCCGGGGAAACTCAGATCGAGGCCGACCGCCGCGCCATCGACGAGCAACTGGTGCGGCTGCGCCGTCAACTCGACAAGGTGGTGAAAACCCGCGAATTGCACCGTTCGGCGCGGGCCAAGGTGCCGTTTCCGATTGTCGCGCTCGTGGGATATACCAACGCGGGAAAATCGACGCTTTTCAACCGGATGACCGGGGCCAAGGTCATGGCCAAGGATATGCTGTTCGCCACGCTCGACCCCACGATGCGACGCATCGAACTTCCGGGCGGCGGGCCAGAGGTGATCCTGTCGGACACGGTTGGCTTCATCAGTGATCTGCCCACCGAACTGGTCGCCGCCTTCCGCGCCACGCTTGAGGAAGTGCTGGCCGCTGATCTTATCGTACATGTGCGCGATATCTCGCACCCTGAAACCGAGGAACAAGCCGAGGATGTGCGCGCCATCATGGACAGCCTTGGGGTGTCCGAAGACACGTTGCAAATCGAGGTCTGGAACAAGATCGACCGTCTGGATGAAAGCGAACGCGAGGCGGTTGTGACCCGGGCGGCGCGTCTGGACAATGTGCAGGCGATGTCGGCCTGGACCGGCGAGGGGATGGATGCCCTGATCGAGGCGATAACCACCGGGATCACCGAAGCGACGCATGAGACCACCCTGACGCTTGGCTTTGACGAAGGGCGCAAGCGCGCATGGCTATTCGAGAAGGGCGTCGTCGAGGGCGAGGAACAAGGCGAAGACGGTTTTACCCTGAGCGTGCGCTGGAGTGCTAGGCAACAGGCGCAGTTCGAAAAGCTTTGAGCCTGCGCCGAAAGACGGCTGTCGCGACAAACTGCCGTTGAACACGAAACACAAAACGGCAGCTTCAAGCGGAAAGCGGTTGTGGCGCAAGACGACGGGGCTGCAAACTGGTCGAGTCGCGCGACCAATCCCTGCACGGCGCAGCCGTTCAAGAAAATGTCCCGAACGCCATCCTTTTCTGACAGCACCAATTCGCACGTTTGGGCGATGCAACCGCTTATTTACGGCTATTGCTGCTGTGCAAGGTGAAACCCGGCTTGCCCTATTTTCTCGAAAAACTCATGTTTGGAGAATGCAGCCGTTTCGTTGGTCCTGTCCAAGCATAAGCTAAAAGGCACGGGTCGATTTCACCGGTTGTGATACGGTGGTTGGACCCCGGGGTATTTAGTATAAGCGAGCCGGGTGAGAAAACCGCTGCATTGTTTTCTGACCAAGATCCGGCAACAGAAATATAGCTTTCTTCGATCTCGGAATGACTGTGTTGCGGATAAGTCGTGGCAGGTGCGAACAGAACAAATCCGATAATCAGGCTGTCTGCGACGACCGGCCCGCGTGGCCCCAGAATCTCGCAATACGCGTATTTTTCAACCAATGCCTTTGGCACCTTCTCATATCCGTACTGCCATTCCAGATTTGCCGACACTTCGCGGAGCGCGCGCGCCATACCCTGCATTGCGCCGCGTTCTCCAAGGTCCAGAGCGCGCGGCAAATGCGCGGTCACGGGGAGGCGCGTACGAGGTGTTTCAAGGACTGCCGGGTTGGATCGCATTGCACTTGATAGTCGGTCACGCACCCGTTTGCGGTGACTCCGAATTGTCGGACTACCGCCAGAAGTCCCACTTCGATACAAAGTATCAAATTCCTGTAACAAGTATTTCCAGCTGGGATGCTCTTGCAGGCGGCCAGACTCTAACATAATCGCGCACTCCTCTTTCGGGCGATAGCAAGGGATATGCTTCAGGCACTATCAGTCGCTGTTAAACCGATTACGATATTCGGTGTTTTGATGGTGGGGTCGAATCCTTAATGCGGTGTTGTGTTCGAGAACAGCTGTATAATCACGATCCCGCCAAGGATCATCCCCGTGCCGATGATCGCGGGCGTGTCCAGTTTTTGACCGAACATCGCGAAGCCGATAATCGCAATAAAGACAATCCCCAAACCGGACCAGACCGCATAGGCGATTCCCACGGGAATATACTTGAGCGTCAGCCCAAGAAGATAAAGCGCCACGGCATAGCCCACGATGGCCAAAAGGGTCGGCCCCAGCCGCGTGAACTGCTGACTGGCCTGTAGCGCGCTTGTGCCGACGGTCTCTGCGGCAATGGCGAAGATCAGCAGAAGATACACATTGGTCATGGGCTTGGTCCTTTCGCGTTTCAACGCCTTGCTACGCGCTTCGTTCTACCGGGGCAATGCGCAAGAAACGGGTCGCTTGAAGGGTGGCGCTCGGGTTGCATGAAGGCAAGGAGATGCCGCCATGTCCCAAACCCTGATCGCGCTGGTTCTGTTCCTTTTCCCCTTGGCCTATAGCCCCGGGCCGGGGAACCTGTTTTTCGCCGCCAATGGCGCGCGTTTCGGCTTTCGCTCAACACTTCGGGCGACGGCGGGGTATCATCTGGCCACGTGGTTCGTCACGGCGCTGATCGGCTTTGGCCTTTTGGGGGCGGTTGAGGCGGCACCGGATCTGTTCAAGATCGTTCAACTTGCCGGCGCGGGTTATGTCCTGTGGATTGCATGGTGCGTGCTACGGGCCGGTATCAGCAACACCCATAGGGATGCGCGCCGGGCCTCATTCGTGGATGGCGTGGTTCTGCTTTTACTCAACCCCAAGGCCTATGTGATCATCACGTTGATGTTCACACAGTTTCTGGCGGCGGGGCCGGTCAATCATGTGGCCCTCGTGCTGGCGATCACCTCGGTTTTTACAGTGAACAATTTCATCGCGTTCACTCTTTGGACCGTCGCGGGCGACAGGCTCGCCGCACTCTTTTGGCGCGAGAAGAGCGCGCGACGATTGAACCTTTTCTTCGGAACGGTGTTGGCAGCCGTGGCGGTTTGGATGGCCTTGGCCTGAGAAACCACGAGCGGAGAAGGTCAGGCGTATTCCTCGGCGCGTTGTAGCCGTGTCATCAGGAAACGCGCCACACAGACCGCCACCAAGACCCCGGCAAGAAGCGGCAGGGGCGTGCCGTCAAATGCCAAACCCACGGGAACGGTCAGGATCACCGACCCCACGGTCGCCAAGGCCCCGATGACGCTGGCCGCCATGCCCGCGACATGACCAAGGGGTTCCATTGCCAGCGCATTAATATTGCCCAACGTCAGGGCCGCCTGGAAAAAGATCGTGGTTTGCCAGACAAGGTAAACCGGAAAGCGCAGCCCGTCGGGCAGACCGATAAGAAAGAGGGTAAGCACCAGCGCGGTAAAACCGATTTGCAGGCCCAAGGTGGCCGAGATCATCCGGCGCATCCCAAGGCGCATAACGAGGCTAGCGTTCAAAAGGCTTCCCGTGCCGGCACAGATCGCCATCATGAAGAACCACAACGGAAACTGGTCCGCGCGGTCGAAAGTGACTTCGAAAAGCTGCTGGATCGAGCTGATGGAGCTGAAAAGCGTCGTCAGACACAGGGTTTGCACGGCAATAGCGATACGGACCACCGGCGGGGCCAGCACGGCGCGCAATGCCTCCATCAGGGCGGCGGCACGGAACGGGCGGCGGGCCTCTGGCGGCAATGGTTCGGCCAGACGCAGGATGAGCCAGACACTTGTGATCGTTGCGAAAACCAAGAAGCTGGCGAATATCCCGCGCCACCCGGTCAGCGCGATGATCCCACTGCCAATCAACGGTGCCACCGCCGGGACGAGGGTGAACACCATCATCACAAAGCTGACGATGCGGGCCATCTCACGGCCTGAATAGAGGTCACGGATGATGGCAAGCGGCACCACCCGCGCGGTGGCCGCGCCCAACCCTTGCAGGATACGGGCGGCGATGACCAGTTCCAGTGTCGGGGCCGCGGCGGCCAGTGCCGCACCCGACATGTAAACCGCGGCCCCCCAAAGGATGACCCGCTTGCGCCCGAAACTGTCCGACAGTGGCCCGGTAAAAAACGTGCCGACCCCCAGCCCGAGGATAAAGGAGGTCACGATAAGCTGCGCGCGATTGACGGCGTCCGGGGTCAATTCCTGCCCGATGCGGGGCAGGGCGGGCAGCATGGCGTCGATGGAAAAGGCCACGGTGGCGACCAGCATGGCCATCAACGCTACAAACTCGACGCGCCCCGGCGTGCCCGCGCTCATCGGTCCCCGCTTTCGGGGGTATCGGGATCGTTGGCCGCCTCGGGCTCCCCTTCCAGATCGGGGTGCCGATGCCCGAGGCGTGCAATCAGCCACTCGGTATGCTCCTCCCGCTTCCTGACCGCGAAGGCGCCGAACTGCTGAATCGCGACAGCAAAAATACCAAGACCCACAAGGATAAAGACCGTGGTGCCGATCTTGCCCATGGCCGTGGCCGGGACCAACTCGCCATAGCCCACGGTCGAAAGCGTGACGACCGTGAAGAAATAGCTATCAAGCCACGACCAGCCCTCGACGTGGTGAAAAAACACCGTGCCGCCAGCGATGATCAACACCAGCATCCCCAGAAGGGTCAGGGCCTTGGCTCCGCGCATCGTCAGCCCTCACCCTCGGTCAGTTGGCCGGTGATCTCGTCGATCACCTTGATCCACAACTCGGGGGGTTGCGCGCCGGGGACGGCGTGCTCTCCGTTGACGATGAAGGTCGGGACCGAGGTGATCCCCATCCCGCGAAACTGTTTGTCGCGCTCAAGGATGGCCTCTTCATCGGCATCACTATCCAGCAAGCGGCGCACCACGGCGGCATCCATTTCCAAACCATCGGCCAGATCGGCCAGAACATCGCGATCACCGATATCCCGACCGTCCTCGAAATAGGCTTTGAACAGGGCGACGGCCATGGCCATCTGCCGGTCTTCAATGCCCGCCCAGTGTATCATACGATGGGCGTCCAGCGTGTTGGGCGTGCGCGCGATACCTTCGAAATTGATGTCCAACCCGGCCTCCTTGGCCTTCTCGACCACCGGCAAATAGGCCTGAACCGCGCCCTCTTGCCCGCCGAACTTGGCCTCTAGGTATTCACGGCGGTCCATGCCCTCGCGCGGCATATCGGGGTTGAGTTGGAAGGGATGCCAATTGATCGAAAACGGATGGGTCGGACGCTCGGCAAGCGCCTGATCCAGAAGGGTTTTCCCAATATAGCACCAAGGACAGATCGGGTCGGAAACGATATCAAGCTTGACCATGTTGGGCCTTGTAAATCGGCCGCAATGCGCGACGCAGGAGTTTTCCGTTCGCGCCGGTCGGCAGCGCGTCGAGGTGGTAAAAGCCGCGCGGACGCTTGTAGGCGGCAAGATTTTCGGTGACGTAAGCCTGAAGCGCGTCGGGATCAACCCGCTCGGGCGCGGTGTAGAAAGCCATGATAACGCGGGCGTCTTGTTTCACCTCGATGTCAGTCACCGCCGATTGCGTGATCCCGGGAAAGGCGTTGAGCACGGCCTCGACCTCCAAGGGCGAAACCCGAAAACCGCCTGCGTTCATCATGTCGTCGGCGCGGCCAAGGTAGGTGATGTCGCCCGCCGCATCCATCATCCCCTGATCGCCGGTCAGGAACCATTCGCCTTGGAACTTGTCGCGGGTGGCGCCCTCGGCCTTCAAATACCCCAGCATCAGCCCCGGGTCGCTTTCATGCACAGCAATCGTGCCTTCCTGCCCGATCTCGACCGGGCCATCCTCATTCACAACCGCCACACTTCGTCCGGGTTGCGGACGGCCCAACGTGCCGGGGGTGGCCGGATGGTCGGGGCTGGCAGAGATGAAGGTGGAGCATTCCGACATGCCATAGGCCTCGTGTACGGCGGTGCCGGTGGCGTCCTCCCATGCGTGCCGAATGGTGTCCGAAAGTTTCTCGCCCGCCGCCAAACCATGCCGCAGCTTTGGCAGGGACAGCGCCTCGCCCGTCAGCATCTTGCGATAGACGCCCGGCGCGGCGGCAAAGATCGTCGCGTCATGCCGCTTGAGCAAAAGCGGTAGTTGCGCAGGCTTGATTTCAGCGTCGGGAATGAGCGCGGTGGCCCCCATGGTCCACGGGTCCATGAGACCTGTGCCAAGCGTATAGGTCCAGTTGAAGGCGCCCGCGTGCAACAGGCGGTCTTGCGCGTGCAACCCGTACCAGCCCTGCATCATCATCTGCCGCGCCCAGATCGCGCGATGCGCGTGGCACACGGCGCGCGGCACGCCCGAAGTACCCGAGGTATAGATGATATAGGCAAGGCGGTCGGGATCACCCATCGCGTAGTCTGCCGGGGGCAGATCACGCATTGTTTCCAAGTCGGGCTGGTCGAGTATCGGCACATCCGTATCCGGGCAGGTGATGCCGGGGCCACGCAGGATCAGCGCAGGCTCCAGCGCGTCGATCATCTTGGCCACTTCCGGGGCGGTCAATTGACTGGACGTTGGCACCGGGACCAACCCCACCGCAATTGCGCCCAGATAGGCGATGGGAAACTCCACCGTATTGCCCAACCGCATCAGGACCCGGTCACCGGGTGCAAGCCCCAATTGCAACAACCCTGTACCCGTCCTAAGCACTGCGGATTCGAGCTTGGCATAACTCCAGCGCTCCGATCCGCCAAGCCGCAAGACAGCCAGCGCAATCTTGTCCGGTCTCTCACCAGCCCGGCCCAAGACATGCGCTGCCAGATTGAAGGGCGCAGGGCAGGGGGGAAGGACATCGGAATGGCTTTCAGACAGCATGCCCATGGCTTAGGCCGCGCGTCCCTGAGTTGCAAGTGGCCCTGCCTCTGCGTATAGGTTTGGACATGCAGAAAACAACGCCCGAAAACCTGATCCGTGTCGCCCGTGAAAACGGTCAACAGGAAGCCGTGGAACCGCTCAACCTTGGCGAACGCGTGCGCGAGTTGCGCACCGCGCGCGGTTGGACGCTGGAACAGGCGGCAAAACAGGCCGGGCTGGCGCGTTCGACCCTGTCAAAGATTGAAAACGGCCAGATGTCACCCACCTACGAGGCCTTGAAAAAGCTGGCCGTTGGCTTGGAAATTTCCGTGCCACAGCTTTTCACCCCGCCACAGCGCGAACAGGTCAATGGCCGGATGTCAGTGACCAAGGCAGGCGAGGGCACGCATCAGGCCACCGCCACCTATGAGCACGAGTTGCTGGGCGAGGCGCTGACCAAAAAGCAGATGTTGCCCTATCGCGCCCGCATCCGCGCCCGCGACATCGCCGAATTCGACGGCTGGGTGCGCCATGACGGTGAGGAATTCCTCTATGTCCTCACCGGGGTCGTGCGGCTTTATACCGAGTTTTACGAACCCATCGAGATGCGTCGCGGCGACAGCGCCTATTACGACGCCACCATGGGGCATAACGTGATCTCGGTCAGTGAGGAGGATGCGACGATCCTCTGGGTGACCTCGCTGCTATGAGGCGCGCAAGGGCTTTGCAAAGCCCTTGGCCCTTGAACGCCCTCTCGGTTTAGCGCCCCGGAATCATCCCCCTTGGGCTGAACCGCAGCACCAAAAGCAGGATCACCCCCATGGTCAGCAGGCGCATATGCGCCGCGCTGTCCAACAGATGCGCTTTGAGCGCGCTGCCCTCGGCCATCGGCGCGGTGATCATTTCCAAGACCCAAAGGCCCATCGGTTCCACCTGAACCCAGAGGAACCAAATCAGAAAGCCCCCCAGAACGGCCCCGAAATTGTTGCCTGATCCGCCGACGATCACCATCACCCAGATCAGGAAAGTAAAGCGTAGCGGTTGGTACGCGGTCGGGATGAACTGCCCATCCAGCGTGGTCATCATCGCGCCTGCCATGCCGCAAACCGCACTGCCCAGAATGAACACTTGCAAATGCCTGTGCGTGACGTTCTTGCCCATGGCGCGGGCAGCGGTTTCATTATCGCGGATCGCGCGCATCATCCGGCCCCAGGGGCTGTTCAGTGCCAGTTGCGCGAGGATCAAAAGCAAA
>DATFKJ010000319.1:0-4614 GCA_035268705.1 Roseovarius sp.
AAGCCGGGGGCGGATGTCTCGATGCTCAACGCGATCATGCATGTGATCGTGGAAGAGGGGCTGTACGACCAGCAATATATCGAGGCCTTCACCGAGAACTGGGAGGCCGAGAAAGAGCATCTGGCGCAATTCCCGCCTGAAAAGATGCAGGAGCTGTGCGGCATCCCCGCTGAGACCCTGCGCCAAGTGGCGCGCGATTTCGCGGGAGCCAAGGCGGCGATGATCTTCTGGGGGATGGGGATCAGTCAGCATATCCATGGCACCGACAACTCGCGCTGTTTGATCTCATTGGCCCTGATGTGTGGCCATGTGGGCCGCCCCGGTACCGGGCTGCACCCGCTGCGGGGGCAGAACAACGTGCAGGGCGCGTCGGACGCGGGGTTGGTTCCGATGTTCCTGCCTGACTACCAGAGCGTGACCGACGACGGGGTGCGCAATGCCTTTACCGAGGTCTGGAACTCGGGCGATTTCTCGGATGAAAAGGGCCTGACCGTGACCGAGATCATGGATGCGGTTCACGACGATCAGATCAAGGGCATGTATATCCTTGGTGAAAACCCGGCGATGTCGGACCCGGATGTGGAACACGCCCGCGATGCGCTGGCCAAGCTGGACACCCTTGTGGTGCAGGACATCTTCATCACCGAAACGGCGAACTATGCCGACGTGATCCTGCCTGCCTCGGCCTTCTATGAAAAATCCGGCACGGTGACCAATACCAACCGGCAGGTCCAGATGGGCCGCCCCGCGGTCACACCCCCGGGCGAGGCGCGCGAGGATTGGGCGATTACCGTGGAACTGGCGGGTCGGATGGGCCTGCAATGGGCCTACGAAAGCCCGGCGGATGTCTTTGCCGAGATGAAGCTGAACATGAAATCGCTCAACAACATCTCTTGGGACCGGTTGGAGCGTGAGAACGCCGTCACCTACCCCTGCCACGACCCGGAAGGCCCGGGTGAGGCGGTGGTTTTTGGCGATGGTTTCCCGCGGCCGGAAGGGCGCGCGCGGTTTACGCCCGCCAGTGTCATCCCGCCGGATGACATGCCCGATGCCGATTACCCGATGGTCCTGACCACAGGGCGGCAGTTGGAGCATTGGCACACCGGGTCGATGACCCGTCGCGCCAGCGTGCTCGACGCGGTGGAGCCGGAGGCGAATTGTTCCCTGCACCCCTCTACCCTGCGCAAGCTGGGGGTCGAGCCGGGCGGCATGGTGCGCCTGACCACCAAGCGCGGTAGCGTGAACGTTATGGCCCGTGCCGACCGCGCCGTGGCCCCCGACATGGTGTTCCTGCCCTTTGCCTACGTGGAGGCGGCGGCCAATATCCTGACCAACCCCGCGCTGGACCCCTATGGCAAGATCCCCGAATTCAAATACTCGGCTGTCCGGGTTGAGGCGGCAGAGGGGCAAGTGGCGGCGGAATAACCTGCCGCTTGGTGCCTTTGGCCACCGTCGGATGCCTCCGGCGGGAGTATTTTGACCAAGAAGAAACGGGGGTATCTTCTTCTTGGGGGAAATACTCCGGGGGAGTCGCCCGTAGGGCGGCGGGGGCAGCGCCCCCAACCCGGGCGCGCCGAAGGGCGCGCAAACCCTGTCAGGTCCAGCTCACGTCGCCCAGAAAGATATAGCCCGCGCCATAGATTGTCTTGATCAGGCGCGGATTTTTCGGGTCTTCGCGCAGCTTGGTGCGCAGACGCGAGATGCGTACGTCCATGGCCCGGTCAAAACTTTCACCTGCCGCGCCGCCAAGCGCCTCTTGCATGGCGTGGCGCGAAATCAAGCGCTTGGGGCGTTCGAGAAACAGGCGCAGCACCTCGCCTTCGGCGTGGGAAAAGGGGGTTTCCGCGCCGGTGTCGTCCTCCAGCACGTAGCGGTCGAAATGCGCGGTCCAGCCGTTGAAGCGGGCGGTTTCGCCGGTTTGCGGCGTGGCGCTTTCGCGGCGCAGGCGGGCGCGGATGCGGGCCACCACTTCGGCCGGATCAAAGGGTTTGATGATGTAGTCGTCAGCCCCGAGTTCCAGCCCGGTGATCTTGTCCTGCACCTCGGCCCGGCCCGAGATGATGATCACGGCCGCCCCCTGTTCAAGCGCCAGCCGGTGTACAAGTGTAAGACCGTCGCGATCGGGTAGCGACAGGTCGACAAGGCAAACGTCGGGCGTGGCGCTGCGCAGGGCGGCTTCGAACTCGGTCGCGCGGCCGAAGGCCATGGTTTGAAAACCGGCTTCCTCCAGCGCGTCGGCCAGCATGGTGCGAATGGCGGGTTCATCGTCGAGGATTGTGACAAGCGGCTGTGTCATGGCGTGGCATCCGGGTTGAGGAAAGCATCGAGGCGTACGGCATCGAAGGGTTTGCGCAGCACCGGTGCGGATTTGCGGGCCGCGTCATAAAGCGGATCGCCGGGCGGCAGCGAGGTCATCAGGTAAGCCGGGCAATGCCCCTCGGGCAAAGCCTGGATCAGGTCGAGGCCGGTCTTGTCGCCTTCCAGCGAGATGTCAGACAGGAGCGCGGAAATCTGGGGCAATTCGTTCAGCAGGGCCAAGGCCTCTTCCGCCGAGCTGGCTTCGATCACCGTATGGCCGCGGTTGCGGAGCATGTCGCGGATGGTGTCGCGCAAATCGGGGCTGTCTTCCACAAGCAATACCATGCCCGTGGTGTCCACCGTACCGGCCAGACGCATGGGCAAACGAAGCGAGACACGCCCGCCGGTGTCGGTATTCGAGAGTTTCACGCGTCCACCGGCGAGTTTCGTCATGTCATAGACCATCGACAACCCGAGTCCGGACCCTTCGCCGCCCTTGGTGGTGTAGAAGGGATCAAGCGCATGACTCAGGGCCGATTTCGAAAACCCCGGCCCGGTATCGGTGACGGTGAACTCGATCCATGTGTCTTGCAGGCAGGTGGTGGTCAGGGTGATCGCACCCTGTGGGCCGACCGCGTCGCGGGCGTTGATCACGAGGTTCAGCAGCGAATCCTGCAACATGCCCGCATCCAGAAGGTACCGTCCCGGATGCGCGAGGTTGTTGATGGTGAAATGCACCTGTTCGGGCAGGGTGGATCGGGCCAATGTTTCGAGGTCCGCCAAGAAGGCGCTCAGGTCGGTGGCGGCGGGCGTGTGTTCGCGCGGGCCGGTCATATCGGCGATCCGGTTGAGCAAGCCACCGCCGCGCCGCGCCGCGCCGAGGGTGGCGGTGATCAGGGTGTCGGCCTCATCGCCCAGATCCATGCGTTGCAGTTTCGACTGCATGCCGAGGATGATAGTGAGCAGGTTGGAGAAATCATGCGCCAGACCGCTGGTCAGTTGCGCGGCCATTTCCCGGCGGCGGGTTTGTTGCAGGACCGAGCGGGTTTGTGCCTCTTCGGTGATGTCCATGGACAGGATGTAGACGCCGCCTTGGGCATCTTCGGGGGTGAAGGCCACGCGGATGCGGCGCGAGCTTGGCTCATGCGTGAATTCGAAAACCGATGCTTTGCCGCGGAAGGCATCTTCGAGGTAGGGTTCGATCGCGGCATAGGGTTTCGGCCCCAGTGCCTCGTCGATGGGGACCCCGATGATGTCCGATTTGCTGCCGGGCATGACCGCGCTGAGCCGCCGGTTGGAATAGGTATAGCGGCGGTCTGCGCCGACGTGCGCGATATGGGCGGGCATCATCTCGGTGGTTAGGCGGGTGCGGGCCTCGGAGGCGGTCAGTTGGCGTTTGGTTTCTTCCAGCGCGGTGATGGTGGCCGAAAGTTCACGGTTGGTGGCGGCCAGTTCCTCGGAGTAGGTGAGGAGTTGGCCCGAGAGTTCCTCGGACCGGGCGCGCAGCAGGCTTTCCTGCCGTTTTGTACGAGTGATATCTGTATAAACGGTAACCCAGCCGCCTTGCGGAAGGGGGGTGCCTTCGACGCTGATGATCCGGCCATTGGCACGGGTGCGTTCCATATAGTGCGGCTCGAACGCGCGGGCCTGTTCGACGCGGGTGCGAACGAAATCGTCGAAGTCGGTCACCTCGCCATAGTCGCCGCGTTTTGCGAGAAATCGGATGGTGTCGGCAAAGGACGCCCCCGGCGTTACGAGATGATCGGGGAGATCGAACATTTCCTGAAAGCGGTGATTGCAGACGCCCAGTTGCAGGTCGGCGTCATAGATCGAAATGGCCTGTTGGATCAGGTTCAGGCCCGCCATGGTCATGGCATTGGTATCGGTTGTTTGCGACGTCATCGGGTTTTCCTTCGGCGTCTGGCTAGCACCATAAACCGGGCGGGCAAAGCTGTTTCGGGGACTGTTACAATTCGAAAGGTTTGCGAAAACATCAGGAAAAAGTTGACGGCGAGGCTTTGGTTCGCACCCTTAAGGGAGCATAAGAATCGCCCAGGGAGAGGGCGCGCGGTTCGCTTGGCGGACAATGGGAGGAGAAAACTTGGTACAGTCGTCTCAGGCGACGGAAGGACTTCAGTCCATTCCGGCGCTATTGCAACGCAACGCCACGCAATTCGCATCCAAGATGGCGTATCGCGAAAAGGAATACGGCATTTGGCAATGCTGGACCTGGGCGGAAACCGAGAAAGAGATCGAAGCGCTTGCGCTTGGTTTCATCAATCTTGGCGTAAAGGAAGGCGATTTCGTCGCCGTGAT
>DATFKJ010000320.1:0-5778 GCA_035268705.1 Roseovarius sp.
CATTGGCGGCTCAAACAGTTGCAGTACACATGGCTGCGGGCGGTGATGAATCAGCATTGCGATTTCTGGGAGGTCACCAAGGACGGTCTGGACTGGGCGCTTGAGGCCTCGGGCCTTGATGGGGACGACACCCTGCGCACGCGGTTGTTGCAGCTTTATCGAGAGTTGGCCGCCTACCCCGAGGTGCCCGATATGCTGGCTGCCCTGAAGGCGCGGGGAATGCAATGCGCGATCCTGTCGAATGGCAGCCCCGATATGCTGGAGGCTGCGGTGCAATCGGCGGGGATCGGTGCCTCATTGGATGACGTGCTTTCGGTGGAAAGCGTTGGCATCTTCAAACCCGCGCGCGTGGTTTATGACATGGTTGGCGCGCGCTTTGGCTGTTCCCCGGCCGAGGTGTTGTTCGTCTCGTCCAACGGCTGGGACGCGGGCGCGGCGGCGGGCTATGGGTTTACCACCGCGTGGGTCAACCGCGCGGGCGATCCGGTGGACCGCCTGCCGGCCACGCCGCATCACATCCTGCCCGATCTGACCAACATACCGGAGCTTGTCTGACCATGCCGCGTTTCACCACCACAGATGGCCTTAGCCTGCACTATACCGACGAGGGCGAAGGCCGCGCCGTGCTTTGCCTCGCGGGGCTGACACGCAACGGCACGGATTTCTCGTACCTTGCGCCGCATTTGCCGGGGGTGCGCCTTATCCGGATGGATTACCGGGGGCGCGGGCAGTCGGAATATGCGCATGATCCAATGACCTATAACATCCTGCGCGAAGGCGAGGATGCCATCGAGCTTCTGGATCACCTGGGTCTCGACAAGGCCACCATCATCGGCACGTCGCGCGGTGGCCTGATCTCCATGGCCCTGTCAGTGACGCACCCGGATCGCCTTCAGGCAGTGGTGCTGAATGATATCGGGCCGGTGGTGGACGCAGCGGGCCTTGAGCGGATCATGGATTACGTCGGCAAAACGCCCCCCTTCCCCGATCTCGATGCAGCGGCGCAAGCGCTGGCCTCGGGCCATGCGCATGACTTTCCCGGCGTGCCGGTCTCGCGCTGGCGCGAACAGGCGGGATTCATGTGGGAGGATGCCCCAGATGCGGGGCTTGTCCTGCGCTATGACCCGAAACTGCGCGATGCGTTGATCGGACAGGCCGGCGTGGGCGAGGCCCCGAACCTTTGGGATTTGTTCAATGGTTTGAAGAATATGCCGGTCGCCGCCATTCGCGGCGCCAATTCCGACCTGCTGACCGCCGAGACCCTTGAGACGATGCAGGACCGGCACCCCGGCCTGATCGCCGCAACCGTTCCGGACCGGGGGCATGTCCCTTTCTTGGATGAAAAGGAGGCCTTGCAGGCCATCCATAGCCTGTTGGAGCAAAGCGCATGAGCGATATCACCATGATCCGGGCCGCCGCTCAGCGCCTCAAGGGCCATGCGCGGCGCACGCCGCTTTTGTCCTCGCCCTTCCTTGATGAGATCGCGGGGCGGCGTGTTCTTGTCAAACCCGAATGCCTGCAACATACCGGCAGCTTCAAGTATCGTGGCGGGCGGTCTGCGGTGTCGGCGCTTGATCCGGAGGTACGCAAAAATGGCGTGCTGGCCTTTTCGTCGGGCAACCATGCACAGGGGGTGGCGCTGGCCGCGAGGGAATTCGGCGTGCCTGCCGTGATCGTCATGCCCACCGATGCCCCTGCCCTCAAAATCGCCAACACCCGCGCACTGGGGGCCGAGGTGGTCCTTTATGATCGCCCCGGCGGCGAGAACCGCGAAGCGGTGGGCGAGGCGTTACGAGAGAAGCACGGCCTGACCCTCATCAAACCCTATGACGAGCCGCAGGTCATCGCGGGCCAAGGCACCTGTGGGCTTGAGATTGCCGAACAGGCGGCTGAATGCGGGGTGACTGAGGCCGATGTTCTGGTCTGTTGTGGTGGCGGCGGCCTGACCTCGGGGATTGCGCTGGCGCTTGAGGCCGACGCGCCGGGGCTGCGCGCACGGCCAGTGGAGCCGGAAGGCTTTGACGATACTGCACGGTCTCTCGCGTCGGGCCGGATCGAGACGAACGCGAAAGGGTCCGGCGGGATATGCGATGCCATCGTCACGCCATCACCGGGGCAGATCACCTTCCCGATCATGTCCCGGCTGTGCGGCCCGGGCCTTGTGGTCAGCGAGGCGCAGGCCTTGCGCGCCATGGGGCTGGCTTGGCAGCGGCTCAAGGTCGTGGCCGAGCCGGGCGGCGCCGTGGCCTTGGCCGCAGCCCTTTTTCGCGCGACGCAGATCGAAGGCGATACGGTGATCTGCACCATTTCGGGCGGGAATGTGGACCAGACGATGTTCACCCGCGCCCTCGACACCCTAGCAGATTGACAGGAGTCCCGATGACCGAGTTCACGATTGCCAGTTTCAACGTCAAAAACCTCATTGGCCCCGACAAGGAATACTACGAATTCCAATCCTACACACCCGAGGAATACGCGTGGAAAGAGGATTGGATGGCGGATCAACTGCTGTCGATGAACGCCGATATCGTGGGCTTTCAGGAGATTTTCGAGGAAGAGGCCCTGCGCGCCGTGATCGAAGAGACCAATACGCGTGCCACCGAATTGAATGATGCAACGATCCCGGATCGTTCAAAGCGCTATCACCGCAAGGTGATTTTCCAAAAACTCAAGGTGGACCCCTATAGCGAAGCCAGCCTTGCCTTCGCCCCCAACACGGCCGACGAAGGGGTGCCGGGCAAGCGCCGCCCGGGGCTGGCTATCCTGTCACGCTTTGGCTTCGAAGGCATGCCCGAGGTCATTCAGGACCTGCCTGAACCGCTGCACATCCCCTTCGCACCGCTACGCGGGATGGAGGACGCCGATGCCGGCCACTACACCCTGCGCCGCCTGTCGCGACCCATCCTCAAGGCGCGCGTGCGGGTCGGCGACAGGGTCGTGACGGTATTCAACTGCCACCTGAAATCCAAGCTGGGCGAATATATCACCCCGCAAGGTGCCGATTACGCCCCGGAGGAGGACCTTACACGATACGACGCCGTGGGCCGCGCCATGGGCAGCCTGCGCGCCGCGATCCGCCGCATGGCCGAAGCCTGGGTCCTGCGCCGCGAGATCGTGGCAGAGCTGGAGGCGGGCAACCCGGTCATTGCACTTGGCGATTTCAACGATGGCGAACACGCGGTGAGTTCGGAAATCATCAGTGGCGAGCGCCCGTTCAAGAATTACGCCTGGATGCTGCGGCACGACGCGCAGGGCCGCTCGGACCGGTATTCCGACGAAGAACACCGCCAGATCACCGAAGATGTCGAGCGCCTGTCACTGCACCCCGCCGAGCGGCTTTTCGTCCGCAAATCCCTGCGTGATATGGTCTATACCACAGCTTTTGGCGGGGTTTTCGAATCCATCGACCAGATCTACCTCAGCCGCCACTTCCACCCTGACTTTTCCAACCGCATAGGCGAGATGACCTATTTCAGCACCTTCAACGACCATATCACCGATGGCTCACATGCCGAGGCACCGTATAACAAGCTCGCCTCGGACCACGGCCAGATCATGGCGCATATCCGGCTGGACTGACCTGATTGAACGCGGCTTCGGCGAGAGGTTTTGGGGAAAGATGAAGACCGGCTCCTACCCTTGATTTCTTCTTGCCGAAAATATCCCGGGGTGAATTGGCCGCAGGCCAAGAGGGGCAGCGCCCCTCATTCCCAATAAACCTGAGCGGCTTCGCCGCGCAATTTGGTCAAATCGCTTGACCAAGGACGGGTGGGCGGGCATCTGGCAGGCGAGGGAGGCAACACATGCGAATGGCAGACTTGGGAGATATCGCCCTGCACTATCGCGAGGATGGGCCACCCGACGGCACGCCCCTGGTGTTCGCCAATGCACTGGGCACCGACCTGCGGCTGTGAAACGATGTGTTGCCCTACTTGCCGGGCGGCCTGCGCATCATCCGCTATGATATGCGCGGCCACGGCCTTTCGGATTGCCCCAAGGGCCCCTATTCCATGGGCGCGTTGGTGCGTGATGCCGAGCGATTGCTGGATCATCTGCAAATCCGCGATTGCGTTTTCGTGGGCCTGTCCATCGGCGGGATGGTGGCGCAGGGTTTGGCCGTCAAAAGGCTGGACCTGATGCGGGCCATGGTGCTGTCCAATTCGGCCGCCAAGATCGGCCAACCAGACATGTGGGCCGAGCGGATCGCCGCCGTGCAGAAGGGCGGTGTCGCGGCTCTGTCCGAGGCCACGTTGCAGCGTTGGTTTTCCCGCACCTTCCGCGCCACGCCCGAGATTGCCGCCTTGCGGCATATGTTGGAGCGCACACCGGCCGAGGGGTATACCGCCTGCGGTGCCGCCATTGCCGGCACCGATTTCTACACGCCAACCAGTGG
This sequence comes from Roseovarius sp., assembly GCA_035268705.1. GTDB lineage: Bacteria > Pseudomonadota > Alphaproteobacteria > Rhodobacterales > Rhodobacteraceae > Roseovarius. The sequence goes on from DATFKJ010000320.1 coordinate 4,394, forward strand.
CTTGCGCCTGCCCACGCTTGGGATTGCCGGGTCAGAGGATGGCTCGACTCCGCCCGATCTGGTGCGAGAAACGATCAACCTGATCCCCGGTGCGCGGTTCCACCTGATGCGCAAGGCAGGCCACCTGCCCTGTGTCGACCATCCCGGGGACTATGCCGCCGTGCTGACCGCGTTTCTTCAAGAGATCGGCCATGTCTGAAATCCTGCTTGTCCACGGCTCATGCCACGGCGCATGGTGCTGGCGCGATGTTCTACCGATACTTGAAGACCTGGGCCACGATGCGCGGGCGATCGACCTGCCCGGGCATGGGCAAAACCCACAGCCCGTGGAAAACATCACGCTTGACCTCTACGCCCAAGCCATCCTTGACGCGATTGACACCCATGCCATTGTCGTAGGCCATTCCATGGCCGGTTTCCCGATCTCCGCCGCCGCCGAAGCGGACCCATCGAAAATCGCAAGGCTGATCTATCTTTGCGCCTATGCGCCGCGCAATGGCCTGTCGCTTGTCGATATGCGCATGGAGGCCCCACGCCAACCGCTTCTGGAGGCCATCGCGAAAACCCCCGATGGATTTGGCTTCGCTTTCCGTGACAGTCATCTGCCAACGGCGCTCTATCACGATTGCCCCGAGGGCACTGTGGACTACGCCCGCCAAAACCTCTGCGTTCAGGCGATCAAGCCGCAGGCCACGCCGATCCAGCTTGGCAAGGCGTATCAATCCGTGCCGAAAACCTACATCCGCTGCGATGACGATCACGCGATCCCGCCCGAGTATCAGCGAACCATGACCGAGGGCTGGACCGCGCAGGATATCCACGCCCTGCCCACCAGTCATTCGCCGTTTTTCTCCATGCCCGCAAGGTTGGCACGGCTGATCGACCAGATCGCGCAAGACACGGCGTAAAATCCCTGCTTGCGCCTGCGCGTCAATCCCGTAACCCTGCGCCCCAAGACAAGGGAGCGAAAACACAATGCAAACCATCAAGGCCGCCGTCTGCCATGCCTTCGGGGAACCACTCAACATCGAGGACGTGCATCTTCGCGCGCCCGAAATGGGTGAAGTCGAAGTCACGCTCGAAGCCGTGGCGATCTGCCATTCCGATATATCCTACGCCGATGGCGCCTGGGGCGGCTCGCTTCCGGCTGTCTACGGCCACGAGGCCGCGGGGCATGTCACCGCCATTGGCGCAGGCGTGACAGGGGTGGCCGAGGGTGATCCGGTGGTGGTCACGCTTATCCGCGCCTGTGGCGAATGCCCCTCTTGCGGGTCGGGGCGGCCCACGGGCTGCGAAACGCCATACGACGGGGATCACGGCCCGCTGACACTGGCGGATGGCGGTAAATTACATCAAGCCATGGCCTGCGGGGCCTTCGCCGAAAA
>DATFKJ010000321.1:0-10716 GCA_035268705.1 Roseovarius sp.
TGTTATCCTTTCAAAACGGCTTCGGCGGCCTTGATCGCGGCCTCGGCATTGCCTGCCGATGCGCCACCGCCCTGCGCCATGTCCGGACGGCCACCGCCGCCCTTGCCGCCCAATTCTGGCACGGCCGCTTTGACCAGATCAACTGCCGAAACGCGGCCTGTCAGATCCGAGGTCACTCCGTCTGCCACAGCCGCCTTGCCGCCGGTATCCGCGATCAGCAGAACCGCCCCCGACCCAAGCCGTTGCTTGTGCTCGTCAATCAGCGGCGGAAGGTCCTTGCCCGACACGCCCGACAGCACTTGGGCCAAGAACTTGACGCCGCCAATCTCCTTGGCTTCGGGACCATCACCTTGCCCCGCGCCACCGGCCATCGCCAACTCGCGCCGCAACTGCGCCACCTCGTTGGCCAATGCCTTGCGCTCGTCCATCAGGGCCTTCACCCGGTCGATCACATCCTCTGGCTTGGTCTTCAACTCTCCGGCCAAGGCCTCCACCCGATGCGCCTGATCGCTCAGATAATCGAACGCGGCCTGCCCGGTCAGCGCCTCGATCCGGCGCACACCGGCGCTCGACGCCTGATCGGCCAAGGTCACGAAAACCCCGATATCCCCGGTCTGTTGCACATGGGTGCCCCCACAAAGCTCGATCGAATAGGTCCGGCCATCCAAACCCTTGCCCGAGCCATCCTGAAGCCCCATCGATACAACGCGCACCTCGTCGCCGTATTTCTCGCCAAAGAGGGCCTGCGCGCCCAAATCGCGCGCATCGTCGGGCGCCATGATCCGGGTTTCCACCGGCGCATTCTGGCGGATGTAGTCGTTCACCTCGGTCTCGACCTGCTCCAATTCCTCCGCCGTCAGGGCCTTGGAATGGCTGAAATCGAACCGCAACCGATCCTGCGCATTGAGTGAGCCGCGCTGCGCCACGTGATCGCCAAGCGCATGGCGCAGGGCCTCGTGCAACAGGTGCGTGGCCGAGTGGTTGGCGCGAATGGCCGTGCGGCGGGCGTGTTCCACCTCCAACTGCGCGGCCTGTCCCGGGGCAATCTCGCCCTCCTCAATCGTGGCGAAATGGATAAAGACCCCGGCCACCTTCTTGGTTTCGGTGATCCTCGCGCTCCCACCGTCGGTTTTCAATGTGCCGGTATCGCCGACCTGACCACCGGATTCGGCATAAAACGGCGTCTGGTTTAGAACGATCTGCACCTCGTCACCCTTGGCGGCCTTGTCGATTTCCGCACCATCCTTGACCAAGGCCAAAATCTGCCCTTCCGCCACCTCGGTGTCATAGCCCAGAAAATCGGTCGTGCCTTTGCTGTCGTCCTCGGCAATATCGAACCAGATCGCCGCATCCGCCGCCTCGCCCGACCCGGACCACGCCGCGCGCGCCTTGGCCTTCTGTTCGGCCATGGCTTCCTCAAAACCGCTCACATCCACTTCGCGGCCCTTCTCGCGCAGGGCATCCTGCGTCAGGTCGAGCGGGAAACCATAGGTATCATAAAGCTTGAACGCCGCCTCCCCCGGCAAGGCCGACCCATCGGGCAGCTTGCCCAATTCATCATCCAACAGGCGCAAACCCCGTTCCAGTGTTTGCTTGAACTTGGTCTCTTCCAGCTTCAGCGTCTCTTGGATCAATGGCTGCGCGCGGCCCAACTCGGGGAAGGCCTGCCCCATAAGCCCGACCAAGTTCGGCACCAACTGGTGCATCACCGGGTCTTTCGCCCCCAGCAGGTGCGCGTGCCGCATCGCCCGGCGCATGATCCGCCGCAGGACATAGCCGCGCCCCTCGTTACTGGGCATCACCCCATCGGCAATCAGGAACGAGGTCGAGCGCAAGTGATCCGCGATCACCCGGTGATGCACATTGCCCTGACCATCGGGGTCTTGGCTGGTGACATTGGCGCTCGCCTCGATAAGCGCGCGCATCAGGTCCGTGTCGTAATTGTCGTGCTTGCCCTGCAACAACGCGCCAATCCGCTCCAGCCCCATGCCGGTGTCGATCGACTGGTTCGGCAGGTCTTGGCGCGTGCCATCCTCGAACTGCTCGTATTGCATAAAAACGAGGTTCCAGATTTCGATGAACCGGTCGCCGTCTTCTTCCGCACTCCCCGGCGGGCCGCCCCAAATCTCGGGCCCGTGATCATAGAAAATCTCGGTGCAGGGCCCGCAAGGCCCCGTCGCGCCCATGGACCAGAAGTTATCGTCGGTGGCGATGCGAATGATCCGGTCATCCGAAAGGCCCGCGTATTTCTTCCAAATCTCGGCGGCTTCGTCGTCGGTATGGTAGATCGTGACCAACAACTTGTCCTTGTTCAGGCCAAATTCCTTGGTCAGCAGGTCCCACGCAAAGGGGATCGCCTGTTCCTTGAAATAATCCCCGAAGCTGAAATTCCCCAGCATTTCGAAAAACGTATGGTGCCGCGCAGTATAGCCCACGTTGTCCAGATCGTTGTGCTTTCCGCCTGCGCGCACGCATTTCTGGCTGGTGGCGGCGCGCTTGTAATCGCGATGCTCCACCCCGGTGAACAGGTTCTTGAATTGCACCATGCCCGCGTTGGTGAACATCAACGTCGGGTCATTGCGTGGCACAAGCGGAGAACTATCGACGATCTGGTGATCCTTCTCGTCAAAGAAGTTCAGGAAGGTCGAGCGGATTTCATTCAGCGTCGGCATCGGCGGGTCTCTTTCCGGGCAGATTTGCAGGCGTTGCGCAGATGTAGCCATGCGCGGGGGCGGTGTCCACCGCAAGAAAAAGGCCCGGGCGCATGCCGCGGGCCTTTCCCTTGTCACGATGCGGTGTAGGCAAGGCCTCAGGCCTCGACGATATCCTCGTCCTCACCGCCCACGGGCAGATCGAAATCCAACCCGTGTGCCGCGCGAATCTTGTCTTCAATATCAAGCGCGATCTTGGAATTTTCCTTCAGGAAGGTCTTGGCGTTCTCCCGCCCCTGCCCGATGCGCTCGTCGCCATAGCTGAACCAGCTGCCCGATTTCTCGACGACACCGGCCTTTACGCCCAGATCCAGAAGCTCGCCCATCTTCGAGATGCCTTCGCCATACATGATGTCGAATTCCACCTGCTTGAAAGGCGGAGCCACCTTGTTCTTGACCACCTTGACGCGGGTCGCGTTGCCCACCACCTCGTCGCGGTCTTTCAAAGCACCGATGCGGCGAATATCCAAGCGGACCGAGCTGTAGAACTTCAAGGCGTTACCGCCCGTGGTGGTTTCCGGGCTGCCGAACATCACACCAATCTTCATGCGAATCTGGTTGATGAAGATCACGGTACACTTGCTGCGGCTGATCGAGCCGGTCAGCTTGCGCATGGCCTGGCTCATCAAGCGGGCCTGAACGCCAACGCTACTGTCGCCCATGTCGCCCTCAAGTTCCGACTTCGGTGTCAGGGCGGCAACCGAATCGACCACCACCATGCTCACCGCGCCCGATCGCACCAAGGTATCCACGATCTCCAGCGATTGCTCCCCGGTATCAGGCTGCGAAATCAACAACTCGTCAAGATCGACGCCCAGCTTCTTGGCATAGATCGGGTCAAGCGCATGCTCGGCATCCACAAAGGCGCAAACGCCGCCCTTTTTCTGTTCCTCAGCCACGCAATGCAGGGTCAGCGTGGTCTTGCCCGAGCTTTCAGGCCCGTAAATCTCGACGACCCGGCCTTTCGGCAAACCGCCGATGCCCAAGGCAATATCCAAGCCCAGCGACCCGGTCGAGGTGGCCTCGATATCGGCAACCGGATTGTCCGAGCCCATCTTCATGATCGAGCCCTTGCCGAACTGCCGTTCGATCTGCGCAAGCGCGCTATCGAGCGCCTTCTGCTTGTCCGCGTTCTTCTTGCTATCCATGGTCAAAAGATCTGCCGTTGCCATTATCCTGGTCCCTTATTTCATACCCGATCCCGGGCAGCAATCATTGCCTGCGTTCACCTCTTGTTCCGCACTCTATGCAGACAAAAAAAGAACATTTCAAGAAAATTGTTCACATTCAGAGTTTTTGCCATATGGGTTAAAGAGTGGTTACCGGGGGTCGGTTTGCCCCCGAAAATTGTGTGAAAGGCCCCGAATGCTCGTATTTGCCCAAGCCAAGCTGGTTTTTTTGTCGGTGCCCAAGACCGGCACCACCGCCTATCAGGCGGCGCTCGCGCCCAAGGCCGATCTGGTGGTGCGCAATCCGCCCGAACTCAAACATGCGCCGGTTTTCCGCTTCAACCGATTCTTCCGCCCCGCGCTTGAGAAGTTCTGCGGCGAGGGCTTCGACGTGTTGGCCGTGATACGCGAGCCCACTGACTGGTTGGGCAGTTGGTTCAGGTACCGCCAGCGCCCCGGCATGGAAGGCGCGAAAAACGCCACCCATGACATCGGTTTCGATGACTTTGCACTGGCCTATATGCAGGGCAAACGCCCGCCTTTTGCCGAGGTCGGCTCGCAGGCGAAATTCGTCGAACCCTGCAACAATGGCACCAAGGCGACGCATCTGTTCCGCTACGAGGATCAGGACGGATTGCGCCGTTTCCTGTCAGAGCGCCTCGATCACAGCTTTGAAACCAAGCGCCTGAACGAATCCCCGCCGGGGGCGCCGCTGCTGTCGCCCGGCGTCGAGCAACGCCTGCGCCGCAAATGCGCCCAAGAATTCGCGCTATGGGAGGGGATTGGCGAGGCCGGGGCCTACACACCCCTTGAAAGCTGACGACTGGCCACGCGCAAGCATGGACAGGCGCACGCGCAGGCCGGTCATCCGAGTCGCGATGAGGGTATCGAAAGCGCCGCTCCGCCTGCGGGCGGCGCGGAAGCATCCCGCCCCCCGCACCGATCGGCCCTCCAAGGTGCCGGTTCCCTCGGGCGGACAAAGCGATTGGTGAAAATTCCCAAGCACAGCGTTTCGCGAAATGCCGTGTGGCATTCAATTCATTGGACTGGCTCGGCCGTTCCATGATGCCTCAGGTCAACGGCGAAACGCTTTAGGTTTCGCTGTCCCGTTCAGGCGCGCCGCTTGCAGCAGTCTCCGGCTGGCGCTCCGCCGGGATCTGGCGCTGCACTGTTTCGGTCAGCTCGTTCAGCGAAAAGGGCTTCGGCAGGAAGGTCGAATTCGGAATACCCGCCTGCACATCGCCAAAGGAGTCCCTGGCGTAGCCCGACATGAAGACCACCCGGGTTTCCGGCCGTGTTTCGATGGCCTGCCGCACCCATCCCGGCCCGTCCAGCCCGGGCATGATCACATCGGTCACGAATACGTCGATCCGTGTCGCGTCATCCTCCAAAAGCTCCAGCGCCGCCTCGCCGCTTTCGGCCTCCAGAACGGTGAACCCGCGCATTTGCAACGCCCGGCTGGCGAAAGCGCGCACCGGTGCCTCGTCCTCGACCAAAAGCACGACACCGCTACGATGGGTCATATCGCCGGTTGCGCTTTCGTCCTCGTCTCCGTCCAGCTTCAGGGCCGGATCAAGCGCGGGCAGCAACAGCATGAACCGGGTGCCCTCCCCCAAGGTGCTGTCGGCAAAGATAAAACCACCGGTTTGCTTGATGATGCCATAGGCCGTCGACAGGCCAAGGCCCGTACCCTCGCCCGCGCGCTTCGTGGTATAGAAAGGCTCAAAGACTTTTTGCAGCTTCTCGGGCGCGATACCCGTGCCGCTGTCACTCACAGATACCTTTACATAGCGGCCCGGCGCAACAACGGCGCGGTCCCGGTGCCACGGCTCGGCAAGTGTCAGGTTCTCGGTCTCGATCGAGATGGTCCCGCCCTCGGGCATGGCATCGCGGGCATTGACCACGAGGTTCATCAACACCTGCTCCAATTGACGCTTGTCGGCGCGCGTTCCCCAAAGCTGCGGGTCGTGGGCAAGGTTCAGGCTTATCTTCTCCCCCACCAAGCGGTTGAGAAGATGCGTCAATTCCGACAAGACCCCCCGCAGGTCAAGCGGCTCGGGCTGCAAGGTCTGCTTGCGTGAATAGGCCAGCAATTGACCAACAAGGGCCGCAGCCCGATTGGCGTTCTGGTTGATCTGCATAAGGTCGCCGAAATCCTCGTCACCCTCGTCATGTCGGGTCAAAAGAAGATCACAATGGCCCGAAATCGCGGTCAGCAGATTGTTGAAATCATGCGCCACGCCACCGGCCAGTTGCCCGATGGCCTGCATTTTCTGGCTCTGAACGAATTGCGCTTCGAGGGATTTCAGCTTGGTCGCATCGTTCAGGACCGCCACCAGCACGGTCTCGCCCGCCTCGGTCAATCGGTTGAGCGTGATCTGAACAAAGGTTTCATGCGCGTCACTCTTGACCTTGAGCACCTCGCTATGTTGGGTGCCCCGCCCGGATGCCGCATCGTCCAGCCAATCGCGCAAGGACCGGCCCAGACCTTCGACCAGATCGCCAAGCGCCGATCCGGCGCAGTTCTGCACGCCCAACAGCGCCCGGGCGGGCGCATTGGAGAGCTGTATTTCACCCGTCCGCCGCACCTTCAACAAGGGAACCGGCACTTCGTCGATGAAGTTCCACCCCTCGGGTTGTCGCTCGGTGGCCACGATATCGGACAGAAGGAAAATCTCGCGCCGCCCCGCGGTGCCTTCCAATTCAACCGCGAGACAGGGCATCAGGCCGTCGCGGGTACTGATGTCGTTGACCTGCCCCGAACGCATTGGAAGCCGCGGGCAGACCCGGTCCAATGTCTTGGCGCGCTCGCCCACAAGGGCCCGCGCGGCGCTGTTCATGAATAGGATTGCGTCATTTCGACCGACCGTCAGCATCGGCAGAGGCACCTCGCCCGCCGTGCCGCGGGCCTGTTCACTGGCCTTGTCGACCCGCCACAGATAACTGTCCGGCCCGGCACGATGCACATGCAGCCGCAAAAGCCCGCCTTGCGTCAGAATATCCTCGCTGGCTGCGCCTTGCGACTGCGCACGGGTCTCCAAGCGAAACAGGATCGGCCCGGGGTTGGCCAGCACACCCTGCAAGGCCCCCGCCAAGGTGCCCTCCCCCGTACACCGATAGGCCGCTTGCGCCGCGTCGTTGGCAAACAGCAAACGCCCATCGGCCCCGGCCAGAAAAAGCGGCCCGGCATCCTTGCCCAAAAGCGCCTCGCAATGGCGCCTTTGCGCGGCTTGGCCGCGCGAAACCAAAGCGTACCCGATCCACAAGGCAGCGGCGACAGCCCCCAAGGTGGCCGCAAGAAACGCGAATGCCAGCCGTTCTTGCGCGCCTTGTATGAGCAGGGCCGAAGTGGCAAAAACCGCCGCAGCGGCCAGCAGCATGGGCGCGCGGCCACGCAACCCCTCGCTCGCCCGGCGCACCGGTGTGGTTGTAAAACTCGAAAAAGCCACCATCGCATCCAGTTGTCACAGCTTCCCCCGTTCTGCGGGAAAAACCTTAAACCGAGCTTAACGGCAGCAGCGCTTTCGTTAAAGTTGTATTTTGGGCAACCCTATCGCGCCAAAACAGCAAGGAAGAACCCGTCGCCGTCATCCGAAACGGACCAGCGTTCAACCGCTTTCACCGCCCATTCCGGGTTGCGCGCCACGAAGGCCTCGACCTGTGCCTCGTTCTCCTCGCGCAGCACGGAACAGGTGGCATGGGCCAATCGCCCACCGGGGGCCACAAGCGTGCTGGCCCGGTCCAGAATCCCGGCCTGCACATCGGTCAAATCGTCCAGGTCTTGAGGGGTCAACCGCCACTTGGCATCCGGCGTTCTCCGCCATGTGCCGCTGCCGCTGCACGGCACGTCGCAGAGCACCAGATCGAAAGGCCCCGCGCCCTCGACCCCCTCGCGCAACAGCGTCACAGAGACGCCCGCGCGCCCGGCACGTTCGGGTAAATCGCGCATCCGTTGCGGGGCGGCATCATGCGCGAACCACTGCGCCTCGCCACGCGCGGCAAGGGCCAAAGTCTTGCCCCCGCCCCCGGCACAGAAATCCAGAACGCGGCCGCCGGGCGGTATGGCAAGCCGCTCCATCGCCGCTTGGCTCGATCCATCCTGCAACTCGACCAGACCCTCGCGATAGGCCCGCGATCCGGCCACGCGCCGTGCGCCGTCGCGCACCACAAGCGCCGCCTCGGCCACCCCCGACCGCACGGCCAGAACACCGTCCTCGGCCAAAGCCTCCAGTGCCGCCTCGGGCGACGTCTTGCGCAGGTTCACCCGCAAAACCACCGGTGCCCTGTATCGCAGGGCCTCGGCCACAGCCGGCCATTCTGCGCCCAGCGCTTCCTCGAATTTCGGAATCATCCAATCGGGCAGATCATAACGATCCCCGGGCGCCTCGGGCGCGTCTCCCGCCGATGCCTCCTCCGCGCTCAGAACCTGCGGCGCATGGCCTTGCCCGGTAAAAACCTCCGCCGGATCGCGCCCCTCGGCCCGCACGGCCCCCAGCATCAAGGCCCGGCCCGTCTGCCCGCCGCCAAGACAGCCATAAGACCGCCGACAGCGCAGCGCCTGAAACACGTGATCGCGCACCGCCGCCCGGTCCTTTGAGCCCGCAAAACGCGAGCGCCGCGCCCAACCGGTCAAGGCCTTCTCCGCCGGCACACCGCCAAGGATGTCGTCCAGAATCTCGGCCGCGGCCTGAATGCGCGCACCCGGGGTCAATGGGCCTTACCCACGACGGTAGTTGGGGCTTTCATTGGTGATCTGCACGTCATGCACATGGCTCTCGCTAAGGCCAGCGTTGGTGATGCGGACAAAATTGCACCCGCCGCGCATCTCCTCGACGGTGCCACAGCCGGTATAGCCCATGGCCGCCCGCAAACCGCCCACCAACTGATGCAGCACATTGCCAGCCGCCCCTTTGTACGGCACCTGCCCCTCGATTCCTTCCGGCACCAGCTTGTCGCTGGCCGCATCCTTTTGGAAATAGCGGTCGGCACTGCCGCGCGCCATGGCCCCAAGGCTGCCCATCCCGCGATAGGCCTTAAAGCTGCGGCCTTGATAGAGGATCATGTCACCGGGGGATTCATCCGTTCCGGCCAACATGCTGCCCACCATGGCGCAGGACGCCCCGGCGGCAATCGCCTTGGCGAAATCACCCGAGAACTTGATCCCGCCATCGGCGATCACCGGCACGTCGCCCGCCGCCTCGGCGCAATCCATGATCGCGGTCAGCTGCGGCACGCCCACGCCCGCCACCATGCGGGTGGTACAAATGCTGCCGGGTCCGATACCCACCTTGACGGCATCCGCCCCCGCGCCGATCAGCGCCTTCGTGGCTTCTGCCGTGGCGACGTTCCCGGCCACGATCTGCACCTCGTTCGACAGCGCCTTGGCGCGCTCAACGGCGGCGGCCACGCCCTCGGAGTGGCCATGCGCGGTGTCGATCACGACCATGTCCACACCCGCGTCCACAAGGGCCTGCGTGCGCTCGAACCCGGCATCGCCCACGGTCGAGGCGGCAGCCACCCGCAAGCGGCCCAATTCATCCTTGCAAGCCGTCGGGTTCACAACCGCTTGCTCGGTGTCTTTCAAGGTCAACAAACCGGTCAGCTTCCCGGCCTTGTCGGTCACGAGAAGTTTTTCAATCCGCCGCGCACGCATCAGGCTTTTCGCCTCTTCGCGGTCGGCAGGCTCCTGCAAGATCGCCAGATCGTCACGGGTCATCATCACATGCACGGGTGTGTCATCCGACGAGGCGAACCGCATATCCCGGTTGGTCACGATGCCCACCACGTGGCCCTTCTCATCCACCACCGGGAATCCGGTGAAGTTGTACCGCTCGATCAAGGCCTTGGCATCGGCCAAGGTCTGGTTGGGGGTCAGGGTCACGGGGTTATAGACGATACCGCTTTCAAACCGCTTCACCCGGCGCACCTCGCGGGCCTGTTCTTCGACAGTCAGGTTGCGGTGGATCACGCCCATGCCGCCGGTTTGCGCCATGCAGATCGCCATGCGGCTCTCGGTCACGGTATCCATGGCCGAACTGAGCAAGGGGATATTCAGATCAATGCTTTTCGTCACACGCGTCCGCGTATCCGCCGTGCTGGGCAGCACGCTGGACTTGTTGGGTACCAAAAGAACATCATCGAAGGTCAGGGCCTCACGATTCTCCATCAGCTCACTCCTTGGCCGGGCTCGTTTGGCGCTTCCCTATTGCACGGGAAGAGGTGAATGGAAAGGGGGGATTGGCCCTACAGGGCGAAGAGGTCGCAGATGGGCGGGCCTTTGCAGGCTTTGACCCTTGGACGCCCCATCACAAACTCCCACCCAAGGAATATTTGGCAAGGATCGAAGGCGCGAAATCAAGATTGCAGGCCGTTCCTGTCACGGCGCGGCGCGGTTGGCCAAAGCCCGCACCGGTCCGGGTTGGCGACCATTATATACCCTTACCACGGAGGTCCGGATCGAGCCCATATTCGACATACATTCATTGTCTCGCCCGGGCTTGCCCCGGGGCGCCCCCGACCCTCCCCACGGGAGGGCGCACGGGTGCCGTTACACGCCGAACCAGTGGTTTGAGTGCGATGGCGTCACCTCCCGAATAACTGTAGCAAAGCCCTCCCAGGGTCGGGCGCGGCCCTTCTTGCTGCATTCGAACGCCCGCTCCGTCCCCCAAAACCAACATACACAGGCTTTATCCGCGGTCTGGGACAAAAACCAAACTGACCCGTGTGCCAGCCACGCCCCGGGCTTGACCCGGGGCCTCTTTCACGTTCCAACAGGCCGAGACGCGCAATATTCCCGAGGACAAAATGACCAAACATGGCTATGAAAGCGGGCGGCT
>DATFKJ010000322.1:0-3890 GCA_035268705.1 Roseovarius sp.
CTTCCATATTAACGGAAAGTCCATAGAAATTCGATGTTTCCAGCGGATGAGCGCTTTCAACCGCGAGGGCCTCCAACGGGGCAAGGGCCAAGTCGAAATAATCCAGAACGCCCAGTTCGCCATCTTCATCGGCGTAATCGAGGTATCGCTGGATAACGCCCGCCAGCATGAATGGCATGTGATCCAGCCCCATGCCGGCTGTGCCGGTAACAGAAGACACGAAGCCCGCAAGACCGCCGCCAAGCGAATGGCCAGTCAGCATTACATTGGAAGCCGGACCGGAAAACTGATCCAGACCGGTTGCGCGCGTGTAGTACTCCAAAGCCATCGGAAGTTGGGACCATCCGAAAATGGCGCCTGCCCCCCCCGTCCAGCCATTTAGCATATCCTGGCCCGAGTCTGTTCCCCGGAATGCAATGACCTCTCCGGTGCCCAAGCCATCAACCTTGGATGTATCTATTTCGTATGTGAGTGCGAAAAAGTCTGAAAGCTGATCGAACGAATCGAAATTCTCATCAGATCCCAAAAGCTCGGTGGATGTCTCTTTGACCGAGGCGGGACCAATATTGGTTTTGTCGTGCTCGATCCCTCGATCATACCCCTGATTGTAGGCGTCCATAGCCAATATGGAGAGTAGAAGGTCCTTGGAAATCGTCATGGCAACACCATCAAAACACGAAACGGATCAATGCGGGCGGGAAAATTCAGCCCGCGAAAAGCGCGGCCGCCGGAGCGCCCGCGCAAAATTCAACAATCAAGCGTCAGCTTTTTCAGGCGCAGGCGGATCGGACGACTCACCCTCGGGCTTCACCTGTTGTGCGCCCATTTTTTCAAGTGTTTCACGGTCGACCAGACGCGTGATCAAGGGATGCAAGCGCAGATCGCCGCCCTTGATAACCTGCTTGAAATTCGCGATGACCTGCACCGTCGTGGGCTGATCCGGCGCGATGACATCCAACAGCCAGTTGATATCACCCGAGGCCCATTCATCGGCCTTGAGGCGCACGGGAAACACGCCGGCGCGCACCTGCTCACGGATTTTTGCGTCGACCTCTTCCGATACGCTGGCCCAGATCGCCAAGCCCGACATATCCTGCGCCATGCCTTCGGCATCCGAGGGATAGGCCATCGCGACACGGTCACGGATAAGAGGCTCAAGCACGAGGTGTTGCAGATCACCGATGGTCTGATGCCGGTATCGCGGCAATGCCATAAGAGACATTACGATCTTGCCGAAGCTTTCACGCACCTGAGCGCGAAGCTGTGTCAGCTTTTTCATGATTTCGGGATCAACTTCGGGGGGATTGGAGGCGCTGCCATTGGCATTGGCAGCTTCATCATTTTTACTCACGTGAAAATTCCCACAAATTAAACAATATTTAACAAGCTATCCGATCAACCTAACAGTGCAAGTGTTTTTTGGGACGTAAAGCAAAGGACGTTGGAACGGTGACAGGAGACGTCATGCCCAGACCAAGATTTGCTTGAACACGTTGTTACGCCTGTCTGACGTCAGCGCCTATTGGACAGGTTTAAGATTTTCTCAACGGAAGATTTCCGGTTCATCGCAGGACATAACCGAGAAGCCGGTCAAAGGCATCAAGTGGTGAATGATCTGTGCCTTGAACAGGCCGATGATCGCCTCCGCCAAGGCCTTGTCATATCTATCACCAACGGCGAAAGGGGACCGTGGCCTCAGTGGCGCCCCCCCTGAAGCGACCGAGGGCGCTGAGCCATCATCTGCCATTTTCGCTCTGCGGAATCTAAGCGGTGTCCGATACCCTGCTTCTATCGAAAGTCGTCCATCAGTCGGCGGGCGCTAGAGGTAGACTCATCACTGCCCGCGCTCCGTTTGTGACGGACGGAACGCAAGACGCATTTGCTTCTCGGTTTCGATCAAAGCGAAGAAAACCGCGCCAATTGCCACGATAAGGAGCCCATCAAACAATGGAACAGGCTGTGTGCCGAAGATGGCCTGCATGGGCGGCAGGAAGGTTATGGCGAACTGTGCGACCGTCACTATGGATACGCAGACCCACACTGTCCGCGTGCCCTTTGCCGCGGCCCATGTCAGCGAAGGGCTGCGCAGGTTACGGATGTAGAACAGGTACATGATTTCCAGTACCACCAGCATGTTCATCGCCATCGTCTGTGCAAGTTGCAGAGGATACCCCACATCAATCGCATAGGCGTAGATGCCGAAGACAGCGGCGAGGATCAGCGCCGAGGCAAAGATGATCTGCCACACCATACCGCCAGTCAGCAAAGGTTCATGCCGGGGGCGCGGCGGGCGGCTCATGGTGCCGGGTTCGGATGGCTCGAAGGCCAGTGAAAGACCCAGAGTGATGGCCGTGACGAGGTTGACCCACAGAATCTGTACCGCGGTGATCGGCAGCGACATACCCGCGAAGAGCGCGATGACGATGGTCATCGCCTCGCCCGCGTTGGTGGGCAGGGTCCAACTGATCACCTTCTTGATGTTGTCATAGACGGTGCGCCCCTCGCGCACCGCCGCCTCGATCGAGGCGAAATTGTCGTCGGCGAGCACCAATTCGGCGGCTTCCTTGGCCGCAGCGCTGCCTTTTTGTCCCATGGCGATCCCGGCATCTGCGCGCTTGAGCGCCGGTGCGTCGTTGACCCCGTCGCCGGTCATCGCCACGGTCAGGCCTCGCGCTTGCAGCGCGGTGACAAGGCGAAGCTTGTGAGCCGGCGAGGTACGGGCGAAGATGTCGGTCTCGATCGCTGCATCTGCCAGCGCCGAGTCGTCCAGCGTCTCAAGGTCCGCGCCGGTCAAGACCTGCACATGGTTCCTGAGGCCGATCATCTCGCCGATGGCGCAGGCCGTGGCCGCATGGTCGCCGGTGATCATCTTCACCCGGATTCCGGCGGCGTGACACTCCGCCACCGCTTCAACGGCTTCCGCGCGCGGCGGGTCGATCAAGCCGATCAGTCCAATCAGAGTGAGCTTTCCATGCAAATCAGCGGAGTTCAGGGTCGTGTCGTCCTGTGACGCATCCCGTGCAGCGATGGCGATCACCCGCTGGCCCTCGGCCGCGATATCCTCGACCATCCTGTGCCAGTGCTCCTCCTCAAGCGGCTCACTCCCGCCGTCTGCGGCGCGCTGATCCGCACAGAGCGCGAGCACCGCCTCGGGCGCGCCCTTGACATGGATCGCGGTGCGTTTCGCCCCATCGTGGTCGAGGGTCGCCATGTAACGGTGCGCGGCGTCGAATGGGATGGCGTTGCGCCGTGTCCAGTTGGCGAAGGCCTCGGGACCCTCTCCAGAAATCTTGCGCATAAGCGTCAGAAGCGCGCCCTCCATAGGGTCGCCCTCCACGCGCCAGCCGCCCTCCGGTCCGCGCAGCACTGACTCGTTGCACAGTCCCGCAATGCGCGCGACCTCCTGAAGAATGGCGCGCTCCCCATCATCCGCACCGGGCGCTTGCACCGCGCCCATAGGAGCATAGCCGTCACCCGTCACCTCGTAGTGATGCCCGGCGGTGGCCAGCGTCGCGACCATCATCTCGTTGCGGGTAAGCGTGCCGGTCTTATCCGTGCAGATCACCGAGACAGAGCCCAGCGTCTCGATGGCCGGCAGGCGGCGCACAATGGCGTTGCGCCGCGCCATTGCCTGTACCCCCACCGCCAGAGTGATGGTGAGCACCGCGGGCAGGCCTTCCGGGATGGCCGCGACCGACAAGCCGACCACAGCCATGAACAGTTCGGCAAAGCCCATGTGTCCGATGAAATACCCATAGCCAAGAATGGCCAGTGCAACGATCAAGATAAAGACCGTGAGCCACCGCGCGAAATGGTCCATCTGTGTCACCAGCGGTGTGGTCAGCACCTCAACCGTGCTGAGCATGCCGCTGATGCGCCCGATCTGTGTC
>DATFKJ010000323.1:0-4224 GCA_035268705.1 Roseovarius sp.
TCCCACCGGGAAAACTTCAGCGGCAGGCCTTTGCCTTGAATGACGGGGACGCCCACAGGGCCGTGCGCGGCCGCTTCTTCCATGGCGGGCCGCGGGTCAATCTCGGTACGGATCGCCATATAGCCCGACAGCGGCACGCCCCGGTGTCCGGCCAGCACCTGCGAAAGATGCCCCGCCGCCCCCGGCCCTGCCGCCTCATGCGCCGCCTTGCGCCGGGCGAAGGCGGCCTTGCGCGCCTCGGCCTTGATTACCGTCAGATCCGTCATAAAAGCACCATCGCCGCCAGTCCCAGAAAGGCGAAGAACCCGACCACGTCCGTCACTGTCGTCACGAAAGCGCCAGAGGCCAAGGCCGGGTCAACCCCCATGCGGTCCAATATGATCGGTATGCCTGTCCCCGCCAGCCCGGCGACGACCAGATTGATCACCATTGCGGCAGCGATCACATAGCCCAGTTCCGGCCCGCCGAACCACAAAACACCCACGATACCCATCACCACCGCAAAGATCACGCCATTCACAAGCCCCACCAGAACCTCGCGCCGGATCACCCGCCAGACGTTGGAGCCCGTGAGGTCCTTGGTGGCAATGGCCCGCACCGCCACCGTGAGGCTCTGGGTGCCCGCGTTGCCGCCCATGGAGGCCACGATCGGCATCAGCACCGCCAAGGCCACGATCTGCGCAATCGCCGCCTCGAACTGGGCGATGACCAGCGAGGCGAGGATCGCGGTGACAAGGTTCACGGCAAGCCACGGGAACCGCCGCTTGGTGGTGTCGATCACCCTGTCCGAAAGGCTGCTTTCATCGCCCACACCGGCAAGGCGCATGATGTCTTCCTCGTGCTCCTCATCCAGCACGGCCATGGCGTCATCTATGGTGATCACCCCGACCAGACGCTCGTTTTCATCCACCACCGGGGCGGAAATCAGGTGGTACTGGTTGAAGGCATAGGCCACGTCGCCCTCGTCCTGGGTGACGGGAATGGTATGGAAGGTCTCCTCCACCAAGTCCTTGAGCATCACCTCGCGCCGTGACGCCATCAGCTTGCCCAAGGTCACATTGCCCACCGGCCGCAGGCGCGGATCAACCAGAATGATGTGATAGAACTGGTCCGGCAAATCCTCTTGATTGCGCAGGAAATCAATCGCCTCGCCGACGTTCCAATGCTCGGGTGCCATGACGACTTCGCGCTGCATCAGGCGGCCTGCGGAATACTCCGGGTAGGTCAGCGATTGCTGCACCGCGACCCGGTCACCGTCTTCCAGCGCACTCAGGATCGCCTGCTGTTGCTGATCCTCCAAATCTTCAACAAGATCAACAACATCGTCGGATTCCAGATCGCGCACCGCATCGGCCAGAACCTCGGGGTGCAAGAGGCCGATCACCTCTTCGCGGATGGACTCATCCAGCTCGGACAGGATGTCACCATCAAAATCGACGCCGTAAAGCTCGATCAACCGACGGCGGTCAAAGGCGTTGATCTGTTCCAGAAGGTCGGCGATATCCGCCGGGTGCAGCGGCTCCATCTCCTTGAGCAGCAGATCGCGGTCTTCGATATCAACGGCATAGATGATCCGCGCCACCGCTTGGCGATCCAGAAGATAGACGTCGTCCTCGCGTTCGGGGTCGGGCTCTGCCTGATAGCTGTCTTCGGCCATATCCGTCCCCTTTACTGCTCACCTGCACGCCAGAAATGAGTAATAAAGCCGCTCACAGAAGACAATGCCCATGCTGTGACTTGCCAATGCCAAGCGCGCCCTAGGTTTGGTTCATATCACAAGACACGAGGCCGCCATGTCCGACCCAAGCCCGCAAACCGCCACCCACCTCGCCCGCGCCGTGGAAGCGATAGATGCCCAATTCGGCGACGGTTTCGCCCGCCAGCACCCCGAACTGGTGGCCAGCCTCGTGCAAAGCGCCACAATCGAGTCCGCCGTCGCCACAGGCTATAACGCGCACAGGCAGGCCCTTGCATTAGGAGAGAAACTTGGTGGAGAGGTCTGCGAGACACTCCTCAAACTCAAGCCAAAATTCTTCGGTTAAAGCGTTGCGCCTTTAGCATGAGGCAGCAGCGAAAGGCGGACCGCGTGCAACGATTGAGCGGGGCACTGCGTTTCGCGAAAATCTGTAAGCCAGGTTTTTCGCGAAACGCTTTAACAGCCGGGCTTTCCCAGCACCATCACCCACAGGTTTCCGGGGCCGCGCACAAGGCCGAACTCTTGCGCTTGGCTGGCCAGTATATTGCGCCTATGCCCCGGTGAGGCGAGCCAGCCGTTCAGAACCTGCTCCAGCGCACCCTGCCCCTTGGCGATGTTCTCGGCCACGAAGCAAAACCCGTAGCCTTGCCGGCGCACCCGGTCTCCGACGCTGCTGCCGTTTGAGCCGGTGTGACTGAAGGCACCGGACCGGGCCAAGTCGCGGGCATGTACCGCCGCCGCCTGTGTCAGCGCGCTGTTCACCGCCACGGCCCCGCGTCCGGCATCCGCCCTTGTGGCGTTGATCCAGTTTCGCGCCGCCGGGCCAAGGTCTTGCATCTCCTGCGCAAAGCCGGCCACGGGAAGCCACAGGGCGCATATGGCCAAAGTCAGAAATCGCATGTCGCACGCTCCTTTTCCGGGCATAAAGCATTTCGCGAAAGCCTGAGCCACAGGATCAAGCGAGCTTGGACAGAATATCCAAGGCCGCTTCATGCTGCGCCCGGCCTGCTGCGGCCACGACGCGCCCGCCCTCGTGTACCGGCCCTCCGCACCAGTCGGTGACGATCCCGCCCGCCGCTTGGATCACGGCGATCGGCGCCTGAATGTCATAGGCGTTCAACCCGGCCTCGATCACAAGGTCGATCTGCCCCGCCGCCAGCATGGCGTAGGCATAGCAATCCATCCCGTAGCGCGTCAGGCGCACCTTGTCCGAAACGGCACGAAAGGCCGCGCCTTCCTCCGCGCTACCGACCTCGGGAAAGGTGGTGAACAGGATCGCCTCGGACATGTCACGCTCGCCGCGCACGCGCAAAATTCGCGCGCCCTGTGGTCCCGACATGCGCGCCATCCCGAATCCCCCTTCGAACCGTTCCCCGATATAGGGCTGGTCGATCAGGCCATAGATCGGCCCGGCCTCGTCCGATAGTGCGATAAGAACCCCCCAAGTGGGTGCCCCCGACAGGAACGCCCGCGTGCCGTCGATCGGGTCCAGAACCCAAGTCAGGCCACTAACCCCTTCGGTATGTCCGAATTCCTCGCCCAAGATGCCGTCTTGTGGGCGCATCTCGGCAAGCACGGCCCGCATCGCGCGCTCGGTCGCGCGGTCGCCTTCGGTCACGGGGTCAAACCCTTCGCCGGCCTTGTTGTCCGCAGTCAGCCCATCTGCCCGGAAAAACGGAAGCACGGCCTCCCGGGCGGCATCCGCCATGGCATGGGCCGTGCTTTTGATGTTCTCAATATCCATGTGCCACCCGGAGCCTCGGCAAATTCAGCTCAGCCTCTAGACCGGTTGGCGTTCAGGCTCAAGCCACGTCGCTCAGCACCCGGGCCAGATCGAAAAGGCGGCGGCGCTGGTTTTCCGGGATCGCATAGTAAGACCGCACCAAATCAAGCGCTTCCTTGTCGCCCAGCAAATCCGCCGGAACGCCTTCGGGTGCGTCGTCACGTTCGCTGCTTTCGGTCTCCAGACCTTCAAAGAAAAAGCTTATGTCGACATCAAGAGCGTCCGCGATATCCCAAAGCCGCGATGCACTCACGCGGTTGGCGCCAGTCTCGTATTTCTGGATCTGCTGGAATTTGATCCCAACACGCTCGGCCAGCTGTTGTTGGGTCATACCCACCAACCAGCGGCGGTGACGAATTCGCTTGCCAACATGCACATCAACGGGGTGCGGCATGGTTTCATCCTTCTTCATTGCTTGTCCCAAAGGGACGGGAGGTTCCCCACTAAAGAATTTCCAAAGGGAAAACCGTAAACGTCAATTTACGCGTGACGCCTTTCAAGGTTAGCAACCAATGCTAAAAAAACAAGAAGTATCACTCCCGAAACAGGAAACCTACCCAAATGCAGTACAATCTTAACGAGCACCCCATCCTTTAGGATACATCCTATTCAACCCACGTGTGTAATTTGACAGGCCCAAGGCAATTCGTCAAATACAATCAAAAGCTTGTTCACCATCCCAAGGCAGCCAAAGGGGACGTCATGCGCGCGTATCAGATCGAATCATCCGGGGCGGCCCCGGTTC
>DATFKJ010000324.1:0-7271 GCA_035268705.1 Roseovarius sp.
ACGTCGATTTCACCAAGGCCGTGCAAACCCGCCGCCTGACCATGGGCGTGGCCGACGGTATCGTGGAAGCCGACGGCGAGGTGATCTATCAGGTCAAGGACATGAAAGTGGCGCTCAGCGAAAACTGAACCAGACCACCCATGGCCTTGCCCGCCTGTCCCGAATGCGCCTCCAGCTACACCTATGAAATGGATGCCTTGCTGGTCTGCCCGGAATGCGGCCACGAATGGTCCGCCAATGCCAAGCAGGCCGATGTCATCTGCGACAGCGTCGGCAACCCGCTGGCCGATGGCGATACCGTCACCGTTATCAAGGATCTCAAGCTCGGGGGCACCTCCTCCTCGGTCAAGGTCGGCACCAAGGTCAAGAACATCCGGCTGGTCGATGGCGGCCATGATATCGACTGCAAAATCCCCGGCGTCGGCCAGATCGGCCTGAAATCGCAGTTCGTGAAAAAGGTGGTGAAGTCAGGGGCCACACCCCGCTTTTTCTTGGTCCAAATACCCCGGGGGTTTGGGGGCCGCGCCCCCAAGGCCTGCGTGGCCTGAACGCATTCCATCCGGCGTGGCGCAGCCACACCACTGGATCATGCCCTTCCTGCTTGCACCAACGCA
The DNA here is from genome assembly GCA_035268705.1 of Roseovarius sp. Lineage (GTDB taxonomy): Bacteria > Pseudomonadota > Alphaproteobacteria > Rhodobacterales > Rhodobacteraceae > Roseovarius. The sequence continues at coordinate 615 of DATFKJ010000324.1, forward strand.
CCACCCTGTCTTACACAGTTCCCAACAAACCGAAGGAGGCCACATGCGCCGCGTCGTCGTTACAGGGCTGGGGGTTGTCTCCAGCATCGGCAACAATGCCCAAGAGGTTCTCGCCTCGCTCAAATCCGGGACATCCGGCATTACCGCGAATGAAGCGATGGCCGAACACGGCTTTCGCAGCCAGATCGCCGGGGATGTGAAACTCGACATCGCCGAGCATGTCGATAAACGCACCCTGCGTTTCATGGGGCCGGGGGCGGCCTATGCCCATATCGCCATGGGACAGGCCATCGCCGACGCAGGGCTTGAGGAAAAAGACATCGTAAACCCGCGCACCGGTCTGGTCGCGGGCTCCGGCGGGCCATCGACCTCGGCCATGCTGGCCGCGCACCAGACGGTGCTGGAAAAAGGCTCGCCCAAGCGGATCGGGCCGTTCGCGGTGCCGAAATGCATGTCCTCGACGGTCTCGGCCAATCTTTCGACGGCCTACCAGATCAAGGGCATCAACTATTCCATCACTTCGGCCTGCTCCACTTCGCTGCATTGCATCGGCAATGCCGCCGAACAGATCATGATGGGCAAACAGGACGTGATGTTCGCCGGCGGCGGGGAAGAGTTGGACTGGACCCTGTCGTGCCTCTTTGATGCGATGGGCGCGATGTCCTCGAAATTCAACGACGCGCCGGAAAAAGCCTCGCGCGCCTTCGATGCCGATCGCGACGGGTTTGTCATCGGTGGTGGCGGCGGCATGCTGGTGCTGGAAGACCTTGACCACGCCAAGGCGCGCGGTGCCAAGATTTACGCCGAAGTCACAGGGTATGGCGCAACCTCGGACGGCCACGACATGGTCGCGCCCTCGGGCGAGGGCGGCGAGCGTGCCATGCGCATTGCGCTCTCCACGCTGTCCGAGGATCGCAAGGTGGGCTATATCAACGCCCACGGCACCTCCACCCCCGTCGGTGACGTGGGCGAGGTCGAGGCCGTGCGCCGCGTATTCGGTGAAGGCACCACACCGCCCATCAGCTCCACCAAATCCATGACCGGCCACAGCCAGGGGGCCACCGGCGCACAGGAGGCCGTCTATTGCCTGCTGGCGCTGGAACATGATTTCATCATTCCATCCATCAACGTCGAAACCCTCGACCCGGCGCTGTCTGCCTCCGAGATCGCGACGGCCCGCGTCGACAACGCCGGACTTGATAGCGTCATGACCAACAGCTTCGGGTTCGGCGGCACCAACGGGTCGATGATCCTCAGCAAATATCACGGATGAATTTCACATGAGCAATTCCATGCAGGGAAAACGCGGCCTCATCATGGGCGTGGCCAACGACCGCTCCATCGCCTGGGGCATCGCCAAGGCCATGGCCGAGGCCGGGGCCGAACTGGCCTTCACCTACCAGGGCGAGGCCTTCGGCAAACGGGTCGAGCCGCTGGCGGCCTCGGTGGGCAGCGATTTCCTTGTCGATGTGGATGTCACCGATGACGCCTCGCTCGATGCCGCCTTCGCCGGGCTGGCCGATCATTGGCCGACGATTGATTTCGTCGTCCATGCCATTGCCTATTCGGACAAATCCGAACTGACAGGGCGCTTCATGAACACCAGCCGCCAGAATTTCAAACACAGCCTTGAGATTTCGGCTTATTCCTTCATCGACGTGGCGCGCCGCGCCTATCCCCTGATGAAGGATAACGGCGGCACACTTCTGACGCTGACCTACCAAGGTTCGAACAAGGTCGTGCCCAATTACAATGTCATGGGTGTGGCCAAGGCGGCGCTGGAATCCTCCACCCGTTACCTCGCCAACGACATGGGGCCCGATGGCATCCGCGTGAATGCGATTTCACCCGGCCCGATGAAAACCTTGGCAGGGGCGGCCATTGGCGGGGCGCGCAAGACCTACAAGCATACGGACATGAACGCCCCCCTGCGGGCCAATGCCACGCTTGAGGCGGTGGGCGGCACCGCTGTCTGGCTGGCCTCGGATGCGGGGGCTTTCACCAGCGGCGAGATCATCCATGTCGACGGTGGCTATCATGTTCTGGGCATGCCGCAGGCCGAAAACCTCTGACCACAAATTACCCCGGCTCTGCCTTATTTGGTCCCGGGGCTGCCCCATTTTCGCCATGTGACTTGGCCAAAACGAGGGCATGGAACACAAAACATCACACCAATCCCTTCGCAAAGTCGAGAAGGCCCGCCTTCGTCAGGAGGCCTACCTTCGCCGCGCCCGCATCGCGAAAAAATGGGGGCGTCTCTGCCTCTGTCTCATGGTGGTGTCGGCCGGTGTGGTCGCATGGCAAGACCCGATCCTTGGCCCCAAGATCCAGATGGCTGCGGCTGATACGGCCCATGCCGCCGATGTGTACTTCGGCGGTGACGGCAACGCGCGGGACATGGTCTTGGCGGCCCTACCCGACATCCGCTCCTAAGACAGGCTAAAGCGTTCCGCCTTTAACCTGAGACATCGGCTAAAGGTGGAACGCGTGCAACGAATGAGCGGAGCACTGCGCTTCGCGAAAATCTGTGAGTCAGGTCTTTCGCGAAACGCTTTTGGGGCGAGCCTTCGCATCGCCCAACGGGCCATCCGCGCCGCAATTTGTGACTGCGCCACGGGTTAATCGCGCAACAGGCGATCCCCATCTTGGCCTTATGACACATCAGAACCGTACCCACCCGAACGTTCCGGGCGTGGATCAATCGGATCGAACCGTGCCCGTGAACTTGCGACAGTCCGGGCCGACGCCTGTTCAAATGCTGATCTCCACGCGCGTACGCAAATCCCCTTTCTGGCAGTTGTCGATTGAAGCGGGCGCATGGTGCGCCACCGTCTACAATCGCATGTACCACCCGCGCGCCTATGCCCGCCCCGAAGATGGCGGCGCCATGGCCGAATACCGCGCGTTGGTGAATGGCGTGACCCTCTGGAACGTGGCCGTGGAACGCCAGATTTGCGTCAAGGGGCCGGACGCCGAGGATTTCGTCAACACGGTCATCACCCGCGACGCCACCAAAATCGCACCGATGCGCGGCAAATACTGCATCCTGTGCAACGACAAGGGCGGTATCCTGAACGATCCCGTCCTTTTGCGTCTGGCCGAGGATGAATTCTGGTTCTCGATCTCCGACAGCGACCTGATGCTTTGGTTGCAAGGCGTCAACACACCCCGCCGCTGGGACGTGGAGATCACCGAACTCGACGTCGCCCCCCTGCAAGTACAAGGGCCATTGTCCGAAGACCTCATGGCCGACCTGATTGGCGATGACGTTCGTGATCTGCCGTATTACGGCATGATGGAAACCGAGATCGAAGGCTGCCCTGTTGTCATCAGCCAAACAGGCTTCAGCGGCGAAAAGGGGTACGAGGTCTATGTCCGCAACGCGTCCGAGACGGCCGAGCCTGTCTGGTATGGCATTCGCGGCACCGGCGCGCGCTATGGCCTGCGGGTGATCGCCCCGGGCCACCACCGCCGGATCGCGGCGGGTATCCTGTCATGGGGGCAGGATATGGACTCTGAGACCTCGCCGTTTCAGGTCAACCTTGCCTACCAAGTGCCCCGCAAGAAAACCGCCGACTACATCGGCAAAGCGGCGCTGGAACATCAGCGCGCGCAAATCGAGAAAGGCGACTATCCTTTCGCCCTCAAACTTGTGGGCCTGAAAATGGGTGGCCTGCCGATCACCGATTATGCCCCCGATTTCTGGCTGGTGGCCGACGAGGATGGCACGCGCTGCGGCTATGTCACCTCGCCATGGTATTCACCCGAATTGGAGCAGAACATCGCACTAGCCTATGTCCCGTGGGATAAATCCGCCATCGGCACCGGCCTCAAGGTGGAACTCCCCGAAATGTATCAGGAAACCTCCGGCAAATCGGTCGATGCCATCGTCAGCGAGGTTCCCTTCGTGCCCTCCGCGCACCCTAGCGCACGGGAACAAAGGAAAGCCGGTTAAAACCACTGCCCCGGTTCCATCAGGCCCAAATCCAGCAACTGGCGCGAATGCCACTCGAAAGGGGTGGAATTGTGCCACTTGAAGGTGTCGATATCGAATGTGGAGCCGGGGTTGGATTTGAGCGCCTTGGCCGTCCGAAACGAGACAATCGCGGCCGTCAGGTTGTGATGCCACGGGCAGGCATAGGTGTTGTATTCCTCGTCGGAAAAGGTGTGATCGTCGCGCAGGATCAAATCGGGCTTGGCTCTGAACAGGGCGATCCGGTCGATCTTGCGGCGCTTGGCCGGGATATGCTCTTCGTACCGCCAGCGTAGGCCGCCGAAGAAATCCAACTGCCGCTCCTTGGGGTAGTTGTTATTGTCCGGATCGTTGCGCGCCAAGGCATAATACCCGGATTTGTCCAAATGGGCATTCTCCAGCGACACCGCATCGGGATGCGCCTCAAGGTCGCCCGCGTACAGGTCGATGGCATAGCACAGCATCGCATCGCGCCGTTCCTCGGTATGGAAGGCCAGAAGCTCGCCGATCGTACGGGTCTCAAAGAATGGGAAGAAAAGATATTCGGCGTTAAAGCAATAATACATCCAAAGCCCCGGCGCCGCGGCGGCGATGCGGTTCACCGCGTCGACATAATCCGCGCCTTTGGCAATGTCGAAATCAATCCGTGCCACCTTGTCCTCCACATCCTCGGGAAGGTCGAACGCGTCGGGCATCAACACCACAAGCTGTTTGAAACCGCTGTCCAGATGGTGGCGAACCGTGCTGCCGATTTCGATATCATCTTCCACGAAAATCATGCCCACAGGCCCTTTTTGCAGGGTCGTGTCAGCTGACTTCAAAAAGGCGTCTAGGCTGTCGTAGTACATCACCGGTCCCGGATTTTTGCGTTAACGTCGACCAATTCGCACTCCATTGCAAGCGACCCTTGCCTTGGTGTAGGGAAGCGGCCTGAAACCTTGCGGGAGTCTGTCCAACATGGCCGATCCGAAAAAGCTTTTCATCAAGACCTACGGGTGCCAGATGAACGTCTACGACAGCGAACGTATGGCCGAGGCCATGGGCGGCGCGGGCTATGTCGAAACCGACAGCCCCGACGACGCGGACATGATCCTGCTCAACACCTGCCACATCCGCGAAAAGGCCGCCGAAAAGGTCTATTCCGAACTGGGCCGCTTCCGCAGCCTCAAGGATGAAAAGCCTGATCTGAAGATCGGCGTCGCGGGCTGCGTGGCACAGGCCGAAGGCGAAGAAATCATGCGCCGTCAACCGCTTGTCGATATGGTCGTCGGCCCGCAAAGCTATCACCGCCTGCCGCAGATGGAGGCCAAGGCGCGTGAGGGGAAAAAGGCGCTCGACACCGACTTTCCGCTTGATGACAAATTCGAGACCCTGAAAAACCGCCCCAAGGCCAAGCGCGGGCCGACCGCCTTTCTCACCGTCCAGGAAGGCTGTGACAAATTCTGCGCTTTCTGCGTCGTGCCCTACACGCGCGGGGCCGAGGTCAGCCGCCCGGTCACCCGTATTCTCGACGAGGCGCGCGATCTGGTCGAACGTGGCGTGCGCGAGATCACCCTTCTGGGCCAGAACGTCAACGCCTACCACGGCGAAGGCCCCGACGGGAACGATTGGAGCCTGGCGCGCCTGATCTGGGCTTTGAACGACATCGACGGTCTTGAGCGTATCCGCTTCACCACCTCGCACCCCAATGACATGGACGACGCGTTGATCGAAGCACACGGGACTTGCGAAAAGCTCATGCCCTACCTGCATTTGCCGGTGCAATCAGGCAGTGACCGCATCCTCAAGCGAATGAACCGCAAGCACACCGCCGAAAGCTACATCCGCCTGATCGAACGCATCCGCGAAGCCCGCCCCGATATCCTGATGTCGGGCGATTTCATCGTCGGCTTCCCCGAAGAAACCGAAGCCGATTTTCAGGCCACCATGGACCTGATCGAAGAGGTCAAATACGGCTACGCCTTCTCGTTCAAATACTCCACGCGCCCCGGCACCCCCGCGGCGGAACGCGCGCAACTGGATGAGGATGTGAAATCCGACCGGCTCCACCGCCTGCAAGAGCGGATCACCCACCACCAGCGCGCCATTCAGGATGCGATGGTGGGCCGCGAGGTCAGCGTGCTTTTCGAAAAGCCCGGTCGGCTTGATGGCCAGATGGTCGGAAAATCCGAATATCTCCACGCCGTACACGTCACTGATTCCGACCTGAAACCCGGCGATATGGCCCGTGTGCGCATTGTCGAAAGCGGCTCCAATTCCCTTGGCGGGCAAGTCATGGGTCCGGGCGGGGTGGTTTCGCGTTCGGCCTAAGTTGGCGGATTTGCATAATTTTTGGCAAAACTGCTCCAGTTTGGCCGCAGCCTTAGTGACTGTTTCCATATGTGACACAATATCTGGTGAATTCTCCTTCACATCGTCCTTAAACTTGCTAAGATAAACGAATAATTCGTGGGGGGCTGGCTAAACCGCCGTCCTCGTGGTGGACCATAAAAAGGACAGTGGCTGTGGCGAAAGATATTTCCAAGACAGTTCGCAGCGTTCTGGGGGGGGCTTGCTGCGGTCGCCCTCGGACTTGCAGTTTCGGCAGACGCCGGGCTGGCGCAGCAGGGGCAGCGCACGGTGACGGGCGAAGTTTATACTCCGGGCATCTGGGTCGACCCCGATGGATGCGAGCATTGGGTGAT
>DATFKJ010000325.1:0-24679 GCA_035268705.1 Roseovarius sp.
CGATGGCTGCGGACACAGGCCTCAAGTGCGAGGCGTTCGGAAGCGGAGAGAAAGCTAGGGCGGATCATGCACTTACCTGAATCGCTCTCAAGCCCGGCGTCAACCCGTCAAAATTCGGGTCCTCGATGACTCCCAGTATAATTGTATTTTCTGCGCCGCTTGCAATTACAGGTGCGAGTGAAAAAGCTGTTATCAATGAGGTTCTGATAAACTTCCCATTTTGTTGAAGCATTTTTGTTGATCCTCATATTCATAGTTTAACTCGCCTCACACAGTCGGATGCATGAGGCCAATTGTCAAATTTGGGAATCGATCTTCGATTGCATTATTCCAAATCTAGAACCGAGCTCTGCCTTTAGCGCGATCGCTACAAGGGGGATATTTAGGGGGGTACAAAAGAGGCGTAAGAGCTCTTTTTCCATAAAAATCAATTAGTTATTCGGATTAAATGGTGCCGGTGATAGGACTCGAACCTACGACCCCATCATTACGAATGACGTGCTCTACCAGCTGAGCTACACCGGCACTCGGGGCGCGGCTATAGCACCGCCTGCGCCCCTGTGGAAGCGTTATTTTTCGGGTGTTTCCTCGGGGGTTTCGCCCTCGTCGTCAACGATCTCCGCATCAACCACGTCCTCAGACTCTTCCATGTTTTCCAAGGGTTTATCCTCAAGCGACCCAACGATCAGCGGCAGCATCTCAACGCCGGTGGCGGTGCTGACGGCTTGCGCGGGCGGCGCTTTCCACGACAGCGTGTCGAACGACTCGCAATGCTCGCAAACCGGCGCCCATTCGGTGTGGATGTGGTGACAGTTGTCGCAAACCCATTGTGGCCCGCGCGGTGCTGAGAGCGCCCGCGCCAGCCAACCCTTGACCACCGCATCCGAGGCCCCCTCGCCCCGCTCCACTGCGGCCATGATCGTCAAAGCCCGCGCATCCGGGTCGCCCTCGGCCAAATCCCCCAAAGCCCGCCGCGCCGCCGGGAAGTCTTCGGCGGCAATGTGCAGCTCGGCTTCAAGCAGTTTTGTCTCGCGATTGTCGGGATGAACCCGTAGCAATTTGTTGAACCGCTTCAAGCGTTTATCCGGTGTCTCATCGGGTTCGATTTCGGCAAAAGCGGCGGCCAGATCGGGGTGCGGTTGGGCATCCCATGCCTTCTTGATGACCCGCGTCGCATAGCGTTTAGAGCCTTGCTCGATATAGCCCCGCGCCGCCAAAACCGCCGCAGGCACGAGATCGGGCGACAGGCGGTTGGCTTCGATCGCGGCCTCTCGCGCCTCTATGCTTTGACCTTCGTCCAGAACCTCGCGCGCCTCCGACAAGGCCAGAACCGCATCGCGCCGTTTATGTACATCACGCGGCAGGGTGCCATATTTGAGCTTGGCATTCAGGGTCTCACGCGCGCCTTTCCAATCTTCGGTCCGGGCTTGAAGCTGCAAAAGCGAATCCTGCACCTCGCCATGCTTGGGCTTGAGGGCAAAAGCCGTCTGTGCCAGCTTGAGAGCCGTTTCGGTATCGCCGTCCGACAGCTTCTGCTTCAGCAGCCCCCGAACGCCAACGAAGCGGGTATTTTCGTTCTTCAACAAGCGCTTATAGACCGCCTCGGCCTTCTTACGGTCGCCTGACATCTCGGCAGCTTGGGCGGTGATGAGATTGGTCAGTGCCGGTTTTCGCAGGAACCTTTCGGCCTTGTTCGCCTTTGTCATGGCCACGTCGCCTTCACCCGAAGCCAAGGCAAGCAACCCCTCGGACAAGGCGCGATATCCCTTCTCCTGCCGATTGCGATCGAAGTATCGCGACAGCGCTGTTTCGTCTCCGTTGATGAATTTCAGAACTGCGATGAGCAGACCGGCAAGTTTGAGAAGAACCCAGATCGCCAGAACCAGCAAGACAAGCGCGATGACAGCCATCATTGGGGTCAGGTTGACTTCATATCCAGCCATGACGATCTGCACACCGCCGTCGAGCTCCAACAGAAACCAAGCGCCATAGGCGGCAGCAGCTACCAGGGCGCCGAAAACAACTATTTTAATTATCGACCAAAGCATAAAACGCCCTCTCAGGTTCAGTTCAGATTTTCGCCAAGCGCTTGCGCGGCAGCGATGGCATCCAAGCGCCGGGCCGCAGCGCCGGACCAATCGGACAATTCGGCGCGGCCTTGCTCGGGAAGCCCCTCCAGTTCGGCCAGTGCATCCGTCAATCGGCCTTCCCGCAAGGCGGCTTCGGCGCGGCTTAGCACCGCATCAGGGCTGTTGCCTTCTTTCGGCTCAAGCGAACGAACGCCCAATTGCGCAAAGAGGAAATTGGAAAACCCGCCGCTTTCGCCATCACCTTCTGCCGTAGCCCGCGATGTGGCAAGCGCCCGCCGCGCAGCATCGGGGAATCCTTCTTGTAGTTCCGTCATTGACGCCACGCCATCCTCGGCCACTGCTTGCAGCGCTTCGGGAACTTCGGCATCCGCCGCTTGAAGATCCGCCAAGGCCGGAGCAAAACCAGAGCCTGCATCAAGCGCGGTTTGAATGCGCGTCAATGCGGCGCGTCGCATAGTCGCCTGTGCCGTGGCCTCGGCGCTTTCTTCCATGTCACGCGCCTCGGCGGTCATGTTTTCAATTTCCGCGCGCTGGGCGGCCATGGCATCCTGCAATGCGCGCAGCTCACGTTCGTAGGCTGCCACGGCGGCATCCGACGCGCCCTCGGTCACGGGGCGTTGCTCAACATCTGTCAGGCGATCGTCAAGATTGGAAAGCTGTGTTTCGATGGCTTGTAGCTGAGTCGACAGTTCCGACACCGACGAGGCGATCGACTCTTGTGCTGTTTCAATACCGCTAAGGTCCGGCCCTTGAGACGCGGCATCAATCTTGTCGTTGAGGTCGGCAATCTTGGCGCTTTGCGTGTCGATCGCCTCCTGCAACAGGGCTTGGTCCTCGTCCTCGGGCGCGCTGCCGAACGGCAGGAACCTCTCGGGAAGGTATTGGGCCGCTCCTATACCAATTGCCCCGGCCGCGATTCCGCCCAAGAGCATCGGGAAAAACCCGCCCTTGCGTACCACAACTTCCTTTTGTGTTTGGGCTTGTGACGACGTATCGGGTGACGCGGGCGCCGCGTCGGTGGGCTCATGCGCGTCTGCTGTTTCGGCTTTATCCTCGCTTGTCGTATCTTCGGGCTCTGATACAGCCTCGTCTGCGTCTGCGTCTGCGTCTGCGTCTGCGTCTGCGTCTGCGTCTACCGTGGATTTATTGTCATCCGAAGGCCCGCTGGCGCTGTCCGAGAGATTTACTTCACTGTCGGCTGCTTTTCCGGTCTCAGCTTCGCTTGACTGGGACTCTGTCGACAGATCGTCGTCAGGTTTGGCATCGGTGTCATCCCTCACCGTACGGTCCTTTGAGGATTTGTTTTTTCCAGCCACTACAATCTACCCTTTCGAATCTTGCACTCTGAGCACGCTTTTTTGACCTTACTGCGCAGGTTAGCTGCCCTCAAGTCGGTTGACCTCGCGATAAAGTCTTTGCAACGCCTGCATCATCGCGGACGCCGTAGGCTCTTTCGCAATCGTGAGACGTTTGGCCCATGGTGAGGGGACCTGATCGGCCACCGAGGCGCTGATTGCGAGGATATACAAGGTGGCCTTCCAATCCGTCACGCCGGGTTGCGAAAAGAACAGTTTGGCGCTGCGCGGCGAGAAGAGGGGAAGAATAACCGGAGCGCTCTGGTGCAAAAGTCGCTGCGCCGCATCTGACAAATGAAGCGGCTTTTGCATATAGGCCACGGCCTCATGTGTCTCTATTCCGGCGTCAGATAGAATCTTGGCGACCGGCGCAGCCACGTGATCGCCGCGCACATGAAGGCAAGGAGCGGGGGGGTTGTCGTGCAGGATTTTCGCAATCAGGCGCTCGGCATCGCCATCACCCGCAGTCACCGAAAGCCCAAGCTGCCGGGCAACATTCCCCGTTGTTTCGCCCACGGCATAGGCCGGAATATCCCGCCGGTCGCTTTGCTGCGCAAAGGCCTCGACACCGTGGCGCGACGTGAAGATAAGCGTGGCGATTTCTGCCAAGTCGGGCAAATTGGCGCAGACCTCGATCTGCATGAGTGGCGAGGTACAAATCGCACAGTCTTTGCCGAGTTTTGTACGCAAGTGGTCGGCAAACATTGTTCCCGCCGGATTCGGCCGGGTGATAAGGATGCTTGCCGTCATCAGGTGTCCACAGTTGTCTGTTTCACCCCTTGGTGTTACCTGCCTCACAGCATTCATGCAACGGGCGCACGATGATCAGACCCCTAACCATCCTAGGCTTGGAAAGCAGCTGCGATGATACGGCGGCGGCTGTGGTTCGGGTTGGACCCGAGGGCGCCGAAGTCTTGTCATCCTTGGTGTATGGGCAAACCGACCTTCACGAGACCTTTGGCGGTGTGGTGCCAGAGATCGCTGCCCGCGCCCATGCGGAGAAACTGGATACATCGGTGGCGGCCGCGCTGAAGGCAGCAGATATGGATTTTGCGGATCTGGATGCCGTGGCTGTTACTGCGGGGCCTGGTCTTATTGGTGGTGTTTTGTCCGGCGTTATGTGCGCCAAGGGCCTCGCGGCAGGGACGGGCCTGCCGTTGATCGGAGTGAATCATCTGGCGGGCCATGCCTTGACGCCGCGCCTGACAGATGCGGTGGACTATCCTTATCTAGTGTTATTGGTGTCGGGCGGGCATTGTCAGTTCCTGATCGTGCATGGTGCCGAGGATTTCACCCGGCTTGGCGGCACGATTGACGATGCCCCCGGCGAAGCTTTCGATAAGGTGGCGCGCCTTTTGGGCCTTCCGCAACCCGGTGGCCCAGCCGTCGAGAGCGAAGCCGCAAAGGGTGATGCCGAGCGGTTCAAGTTGCCCCGGCCGTTGCTTGATCGTCCCGGGTGCGACATGTCCTTTTCGGGTTTGAAAACAGCCGTTCTAAGGGCGCGGGATGCCATTGTGAGCGAAAAAGGTGGTTTGATGCGGCAGGACCGGGCGGACCTTTGTGCTGGATTTCAGGCGGCGGTGGTCGAGGTCTTGGCCGAAAAAACACGCCGTGCGATCACGGAATATCTTTACGAGAACCCGGCGCATCCTGTCATCGCCGTTGCTGGGGGTGTTGCCGCAAATGGCGCCATTCGGGCCGAATTGGAGACGCTTTCGAAGCAACTCAGCACCAAGTTCATTGCACCACCCTTACGGCTTTGCACGGACAACGCGGCGATGATCGCCTATGCCGGGGCTGAGCTTTTTGCCTTGGGGCGTCGTGATGGCATGGAACTTGTTGCGTGGCCTCGCTGGCCTTTGGACAATCGTAGCCCGGCGATGCTGGGTAGTGGAAAGAAGGGGGCCAAGGCATGATCACAGTGATGGGTGCAGGGGCTTTTGGTACGGCCTTGGCGGTTTCCCTGTCCAGGGTCCGCCCCGTCCTTCTTTGGGCGCATGATCCGCGGCACGTCGAGGAGCTTCTAAGTACCGGGCAGAACGAGCGCCGCTTGCCCGGCGTGCCGCTGTCGGAGAATATTTCATTTTCGGCCGAAATTGAGCCAAAATCAGATCAGGAGACTGTTCTGCTGGCTGTCCCGATGCAGCGACTGCGCGGCGTTCTGGAAAAGCACCGTGAATCTTTGGCACGGGCGCGTCTTGTTGCCTGCTGCAAAGGGATGGAGTTGAGCACAGGACTTGGCCCTGTTCAGATTATGCAAGAGATTTGCCCTGAATCGACGCCGGCGATCCTCACGGGGCCTTCCTTTGCATCAGACATTGCCAAGGGGCTTCCAACGGCTTTGACCTTGGCGTGTGCGAATGAGGCTGAGGGAGAAACACTCCAAAAGGCTCTTACAACGGCCAATTTGCGATTGTACCGAACTACCGACACAATCGGGGCTGAGCTTGGCGGAGCGTTGAAGAATGTCATGGCCATCGGTGCCGGTGTGGTGATGGGGGCGGCATTGGGCGATAGCGCGCGCGCGGCCTTGATGACACGTGGATTTGCCGAGATGACGCGAATGGCGGTGGCGCTTGGGGCCGAGCCTGAGACATTGGCGGGGCTGTCCGGGTTTGGTGATCTGGTTCTGACCTGTACGTCCGACCAATCGCGAAACTACCGATTTGGGCAGAGTCTGGGGCGAAACGAGACCTTTGATCCGTTGCTTACTGTCGAAGGGGCCGCTACTGCGCAGGCAGTTCAAAGCCGTGCGCAGGTGCTTGGCCTCGACATGCCGATCACGACTGCAATCACCAAGTTGATTGCTGGGGAATTGCGGGTGGATCAGGCCATGGATATGCTTTTGTCACGACCATTGAAGGAAGAATGAATGCTGATTGCCCTGATTGCCCGCGACAAGCCCGGTTCTCTGAACATCCGAAAGGCCAACCGGGATGCGCATCTGGCCTATATTGAAGACACGGGTGTCGTTGCGCAGGCCGGCCCGCTTCTGAACGATGCGAATGAAATGATCGGGTCACTCGTCATTTTGGAGGTCGATGATATGGCGGCGGCGCAGGACTGGGCCAAGAACGACCCTTATGCCAAGGCGGATCTTTTCGCGGATGTCGAGTTGATCCCTTGGAAGAAAGTGATCGGGTGATGCGCTATTGGCTATTCAAATCCGAACCCTCGACTTGGAGCTGGGATGACCAGCAAGCAAAGGGTGACGCGGGTGAGGAATGGGATGGCGTGCGCAACTATCAAGCCCGCAATTTTATGCGTGAGATGGCGGTCGGTGACCGTGGCTTTTTCTACCATAGCCAAAAGGAAAAGGCCGTAGTCGGGATTGTCGAGGTGATTGCCGAGGCGCACCCCGATAGCACAACGGACGATCCTCGATGGGAGTGTGTTGATATCAAGGCGATACATGGTGTGAAAACACCTGTGACACTTGACATGATCAAGCAGGACGAACGTCTGAGTGATATGGTTCTCGTCAAGAATTCGCGCCTATCGGTGCAGCCGGTCACCGAGGGCGAGTGGTGCATCATTTGTGATTTGGCAGGCGTGTCCGCGTAAAAGCCGAGCCTGAATATGATAAACGGAGGGTAATCGGCGGATGCCGGTACCCTCCGTTACCCCACGTGCTCCCTACACACCACACGCGTCTTTGGAATAGGTTCCGGCCATCCTAGCCTGTTGTGATCCACATTAGCGTATTTCGGTGGTTGCACCAAACACGAAGTCCGAAAGATGCAGTTCAAATTGATTGGTTTGCCTAGATTTTAAAGCAGGTGCCTTCGAGCATCTTCCACCCGCCCATGATTCGAACGGTGACATGCCTGTTTCGCGTCGGTTTCCCACTGGTGAATGTATTTGGTGGATGCTTTGCTGCGCTGCAGAGCGATGCAGATCTGGGTACGGTTTACCCAAGGATAGCAGGCCTTTGATATTTAAAAGGAATCCGGGGCATTGTGAATTAATTTACAATATATGCTACAGATTAGAAAAAATTTTCTCGAAAAAACCACGCCTTAACAGGGACATATTTCAAAATTTACATGTCTCATGTAGTGTATACGAATGGATACACAAGTGGGGCCGCCCAATTCGCAACAATCTTGCTGCGATGCCGCGATCGGAGGAGCGCGTCGGGTACCCTAAGACGGATCGCGCGGCTGTGGCCCGGGTGGTTCGAAAAGGGACAGGAGGATCCAACCGATGGACGGAACGAAAGCGCGGCAGTCCGGTGCCAATCTTATTCTTTTGGGGCCGCCGGGTGCGGGCAAAGGTACGCAGGCCCGGATGCTGCAAGAGCGGTTTGGCCTTGTTCAACTAAGCACCGGGGATCTTCTGCGTGCTGCTGTTGCTGCGGGCACCGAGGCTGGCAAACAAGCGAAAGCCGTCATGGAAGCCGGGGATCTGGTAAGCGACGAGATCGTAATCGCCATTCTGCGCGACCGTCTGGGCGATGATGATTGTGCGCGTGGTGTCATCCTCGATGGGTTTCCGCGTACGACCGCTCAGGCCGGGGCCTTGGACGATTTGATGGCCGAAAGTGGTGCCGAGATCGGTGCCGCGATCAGCCTTGAGGTGGACGACGCCGCCATGGTGACCCGGATTGCAGGCCGCTACACCTGCGGCAATTGCGGTGAAGGCTACCACGATGAATTCAAGCAGACCCAGACCGAGGGCAAATGCGACAAATGTGGCGGCACCGACATGAAACGCCGGGCCGATGACAATGCCGAGACAGTCTCGCAGCGTCTCAAGGCCTACCACGCGCAGACCGCGCCGCTGATTGAATACTACGACAACAAGGGCGCGCTGAAGCGTGTCGATGCGATGGGCGATATCGACGCAATTGCAAAAGAGCTGACCGTGATCGTCGAACAGGTGGTCACGTAAGGGAGAGCCGGTGGCGCCCCCGCGCGGCCGGAAAAGAGGAAACTGGAACGGGAGGACAAGACGTGTCCGAAGAGTCTTCAAACAACGCATATTGGAAAGCCAATCTGCGTCTTATTATCGGGAGCTTGGTAATCTGGGCGCTCGTATCGTTCGGGTTTGGCATTCTGCTGCGCCCGGCCCTGTCGGGGATCGCCGTGGGCGGCTCTGACTTGGGCTTTTGGTTCGCACAGCAGGGGTCGATCCTGGTCTTTCTTGGCCTGATCTTTTTCTACGCTTGGCGCATGAACAAGCTGGACGCCGAACACGGCGTTGGCGAAGATTAAGGGGCCAGAACAATGGATCAGTTTACATTAAACCTACTGTTCGTCGGCGCATCCTTCGCGCTTTATATCGGTATCGCCATTTGGGCGCGTGCTGGATCGACCAGCGAATTCTACGCTGCCGGTCGTGGTGTTCACCCGGTTACCAACGGTATGGCAACGGCGGCCGACTGGATGTCGGCGGCCTCGTTCATTTCGATGGCGGGCCTGATTGCCTTTACCGGTTATGACAACTCGTCCTTCCTCATGGGCTGGACTGGTGGTTACGTGCTTCTGGCGCTGCTTCTGGCCCCCTACCTGCGGAAGTTTGGCAAGTTCACCGTTTCGGAATTCATCGGCGATCGCTTCTATAGTTCCACGGCACGCCTTGTGGCGGTGATCTGCCTGATCGTTGCCTCGACCACCTACGTGATCGGTCAGATGACCGGCGTGGGCGTAGCCTTTGGCCGCTTCCTTGAGGTGGACAACACCACCGGTCTGTTGATCGGTGCCTGTGTGGTGTTTGCCTATGCGGTTTTCGGCGGTATGAAGGGTGTGACCTACACGCAGGTGGCACAATACGTTGTGCTTATCCTTGCCTATACCATCCCGGCGATCTTCATCTCGTTGCAACTGACGGGTAACCCGATTCCGGGCCTTGGCCTGTTCGGGGATCACGCAGCAAGTGGTGAGCCGCTTCTGGCCAAACTGGACCAGATCGTGACTGAGTTGGGCTTTAACGAGTATACGGCACACCACGCCGATACGCTGAACATGGTGCTGTTCACTCTGTCGCTGATGATTGGTACTGCGGGTTTGCCGCATGTGATCATGCGCTTCTTCACGGTGCCGAAAGTTTCGGATGCCCGTTGGTCGGCGGGCTGGACGCTTGTCTTTATTGCCCTGCTGTACCTCACGGCCCCGGCTGTGGGTGCCATGGCGCGCCTGAACATCACCGAGCTGATGTGGCCGGAAGGCACCAGTGGTCAGGCCGTTTCAGTCGAGCAGATCGAAAGCGACCCGGCCTATGACTGGATGGCGACGTGGCAGAAAACCGGCCTTCTGGGTTGGGAAGACAAGAACGGCGACGGTCGTATCCAGTATTACAACGACGGCAATGCCGAGATGCAGGACCGTGCCGCGGAAGCCGGTTGGGAAGGCAATGAGCTGACCAACTTCAACCGTGACATCCTTGTTCTGGCCAACCCCGAGATCGCCAACCTGCCGGGCTGGGTGATCGGTCTGGTTGCTGCGGGTGGCTTGGCTGCGGCCTTGTCCACGGCGGCAGGCCTGTTGCTGGCGATTTCATCGGCGGTGAGCCACGACCTTGTCAAAGGTCGCTTCGCTCCGAACATCAGCGAAAAGGGTGAGCTTATGTCCGCCCGTATTGCTATGGCGGCGGCCATTGTCGTGGCCTCCTATCTCGGGCTCAATCCGCCGGGCTTTGCGGCACAAACCGTGGCCTTGGCGTTTGGCTTGGCTGGGGCGTCGATCTTCCCGGCACTGATGATGGGCATCTTTACGAAGGTGAACAACAAAGGTGCCGTGGCAGGGATGTTGGCCGGTCTGATCGTGACGCTGATCTACATCTTCCTGCACAAGGGGTGGTTCTTCATCCCCGATACCAACAGCTTCAGCGATGCTGACCCACTGCTTGGGACCATCAAGTCGACCTCCTTTGGTGCAATCGGTGCGATGATCAACTTCGCAGTGGCCTTCATGGTCTCGAAGTCGAGCGATCCGATCCCGGAAGAGATCAACGAGCTTGTCGAAAGCGTCCGCGTACCGAAAGGCGCAGCCGCGGCAGCCGCTGATCACTAAGACAGTCAAAGCAAGGGGCGCCCATCGGCGCCCCTTGTTCCCTCCCCATGCCATTTCGCATAGACCGGGGATGTCTTTTAGACAGATAGATTACCGCCATCCAACAGGAGCCGCTTGCATGGCCGAAAGCCCCGCAGAGATTCTGCATACTCTGACAAACACTGCCCCGTTTGACATGTTGCCCGAGATCGAGCGCCGGACGCTTGTTGACAAGGCCAAGCGGATCGTTGCCCCGGCGGGACGCGTCCTGTTCAAAGAGGGCGAGGTGCTTGAGGGGCTTTACCTTATAGAAAGCGGGACGCTGGATATCGAGTCGAGCAATGCAGACCTGATTTCGCAGCGCGGGCCGGGTGACATCATGGGTGAACGCGGCCTTTTGCGTGATGGTCGCGCGATGTTGACGGCACGGGTCACTCAGGACAGCCAGCTCCTGCTTGTTCCAGCCAATGTTTTCTTGGCATTGCTGAAAGACAATGGTGAACTTTCGGCTTGGTTTGGCCGTTCGGCCCCTGCCGATGGCGACCGTGATGAGGAGGGTCCCTATGCGACGGGCCTGACGGCTTTGCAGGTCTCGGATTTGATGGCTAATACGCCCGTGACTTGCCCGGAAAGCGACACGGTCACCGACGTGGCGCGCGTGATGCGCGACAAGAAGATTTCCTCGGTTCTGGTGATGGAGGAAAGCACCCTTACCGGTATTGTTACCGTGCATGATATGACAAACAAGGTTTTGGCAGAGGGCCTGACCGGGGATATTCCGGTGGCGCAAGTCATGACGCCCAAGCCAATGACCATCGCGCCCGATGCACTTGGGCTGGACGCTTTGATGATGATGTCGGACCATGGCATCAACCACCTGCCGGTCGAGTCGCGGGGCCGTATCGTGGGGATGATTGGCAAGACCGATCTGTTCCGCCGCCAGGCTGCCACGGCCAGCCACATGATCGCGGATATCGTGCAGGCGGACGATGCGGAGGCCATGGCGCAGGTGATGCATCGTGTGCCGGAACTTCTGTCACAACTGGTGAGCGCGGGAACCCGGCCACAGGCGGTCACGCGGCGGATCACCGATATCACCGATGCAATCACCCGCCGCCTGTTGGTGCTGGGCGAAGAAAAGCTTGGCCCGGCGCCCGTGCCCTATCTATGGCTTGCCTGTGGTAGCCAAGGGCGACGCGAACAGACCGGGCAATCGGATCAGGACAACTGCCTGATCCTGCATGATGACATGAAGCCCGAGCATGACGCCTATTTCGCCAAGCTGGCGCAATTTGTCAGTGATGGCCTTGATACCTGTGGGTTCATCTATTGCCCCGGTGACATGATGGCGACGAACCCCCGCTGGAGACAGCCGCGCCGGGTTTGGCAGGAGTATTTCAAAGGTTGGATCGCCCAGCCGGATAACGAGGCGCAGATGCTGGCCTCGGTCATGTTTGATCTGCGCCCGATTGCCGGTGATGAAAGCCTTTTCGAGGATATGCAGGCCGAAACCCTGCGCATGGCGCGCAAGAATTCGATCTTCGTGGCGCATATGATTTCCAACTCTCTCAAGCATACGCCGCCTTTGAACCTGTTCCGGGGCTTTGCCTTGATCCGCTCGGGCGAGCATAAGAACATGGTGGACCTGAAACACTCCGGCGTGGTGCCGGTGGTGGATTTGGGCCGAATTTACGCCCTGCAAGGCGGGTTCGAGGCAGTGAATACGCTTGATCGGATCGAAGAGGCCCGCGAAAGGGGTGTGATTTCGCAATCCGGTGCGCATGACCTGTTGGATGCCTACGAGTTGATCGCGGAAACCCGCCTGCGCCATCAGGCGATGCAGATCAGGAATGGCGAAAGCCCGGATAACTTCATGGCCCCCGGTGAGCTTTCGGAATTGGAGCGTAACCACCTGCGCGATGCTTTCATGGTGATCAAAACCATGCAGTCAGCAGTCGGGCAGGGCAAAGGGGCATTGGGGTAAGCGATGTTTATGGAGCTTTTAGCCAGTTTTGCAGCCGGGATAGGGGCCGCGGGTCTTGTCCTGTTGCTGAACCTGATTACGGGCAATCGCCTGCCGAAATGGGCCATGCCTGTGGGGGCGGGCCTTGCCATGATCGGTTTCGCGATCTGGTCGGAATATAGCTGGGCTGAACGGACCATTGACGCGCTTCCCGAAGGGGTTGAGGTGATTGAAACCGTCGAGGAATCCCGGTTCTGGAAGCCTTGGACCTATATTGTGCCCCAAACGACACGAGTCATGGCTGCTGATGTCGCGGGAATCCGTGAAAATGATTCAGTTCAAAGCGCGCGGCTTGTTGATCTGTATTTATTCGAGCGCTGGCAGGCGCCCGGCAAGGTCATGCAACTCGTGAATTGCGATGACCCGGCCCGCGCGCTTGTGACCGATGCAGCCCTCGCTGATCCGGAGGAGGCGGCCCAATGGCTGCCGGTGACGCGGGAGGATCCGATTTACGGTGCTGTCTGCACCGATTGAGCCGGAGGGAGGCCGGACCGATGGAGGAGAAAAAAATACTGCTGGTGGAGGATGAGGACAATATTGCCCTTGCCCTTGAGCACCTGATCGCGCGGCAGGGGTATGCTCTGCGCCGCATCGCGGACGGCACCCGGGCGATGGAGGCGATTGTCGAGGATCACCCCGATCTGGTTGTTCTCGATGTGATGCTTCCGGGCAGTTCGGGGTATGAGATTTGCCAATCCATTCGCCGCGACGCCACGCTGTCCGATATCAAGGTCTTAATGATGACCGCCCGTGGTGGCGAGGTGGAGCGGCGCAAGGGTATGGCGCTTGGCGCGGATGATTTCATGACCAAGCCCTTTGCCACGTCTGATCTGACCGATCGGATCAATGATCTTTTGGCCGAGGCGTCCGATGCGTGAGCGCTTCGGCCTCAGGCTCCGGTTTGCCTTGTTCTTCGCAGCCCTTGCGATTGGCGGCGTTGTGATTATTGCCGGGGGTCTTTGGCTTGGGCATAGTCGCAATGGTGGCCCAGTGGATGGGTACATCCTTGGCGGACTCGCGGCCGCGTTCGGCTTAATGGGATTGGCCGCTTGGATCGGCTATCTATTCGATGAAAACGTGGCGCGTCCGATCCTTGGGTTGGCCTCGGACCTCAATACGCGTGCGCGGGCCGATGTCGGGGCTGAGATTGATGAGGAGCAAGCCCGCTACTTGGGCGCGCTCGCTCCGGCGGCGCGGGCGATCCACTCGGCCTTGTCAGAGGCGCGTGAGGCGCAAGAACGTGCCGTTGCGCGTGAGACGGACCGCCTCGCGAGGGAAAAAGCCCTGTTCGAGGCCTTGTTGCGCGATTTGGCAGAAGGGGTCGTGGTGGTGACACCAGACAACCGTTTGATGCTGTTCAACCGCGCCGCCGAGAACCTATTGGGGGATCTTGGTCTAGATCGGCCTTTGCGCGCATACCTTCGGCTTGATCCGCTGCAGCACGCGATTGAGCGTTTGGATAAGGGTCTTGCAAGGGGGCATACTGAGGCTGAAAGCTTCCTTGTCCCCACGATAGATGGCGAGCGTTTCTTGTTGGGTCGTGTCAGCCCGGTTTTGTCGGGTGAGGATCGGTTGGGCCATGTCCTGATCTTCCATGATGCGACCGAGGATTTGCAAGCCCATGCAGAGCGCGATCACCTGTTCAACACGCTGATGGAAGAGGTACGTCGCCCTGCGGCGGCGATTGGTGCCGTACTTGATGTCCTGCAGTTTGATGCCGAGATTCCGGCGAAGACGCGGGCCACGTTCGATGCTGCGATGAACGAAGAATTAGGACGCCTTTTCAATTGCCTACGGCAGATGGATGAACGGCACGGACAAATCACCACGCGGCATTGGCCCATGTCGAAAGTCGCCGCCGATGATATTTTTGAAGGCCTCAAGGCGCGGGTCGACACATCGTTGGATGCCGAAGGTGGCACGCATTTCCTGCGTTGTGACGGGTTCGCGATCATGGAGGTTACGGCGCGGGTGGTTCAGGGTTTGTCGCAGGATGCCATGCGCAAGGATATCGTTTTGCGGGCTGAGCGGCATGGTGGCGAGGTTTGGCTAACCCTGCAATGGCAGGGGACCGAGGTGCGGGAAAGCGATCTTGATACATGGCTGAAACAGCCCTTGTCTGAAAGCTATGGCGCGTACTCGGGCCGGGACGTGCTGGAAGGGCATCGTACGGAAATATGGTCGGAAACAGGGGGGTACGGGCATCGTATCGTGCTTCCGCTCGAAGCGTCAGGGGTGCCCGCCTTGGCCTCGGGGGATGTGCGCCCCGAGTTCTATGACTTCAACTTGCCCACAACTGGTGGCGAGATGGCTGAGCGGAGGCTGTCCGAGCTGTCATTCGTGGTATTCGACACCGAGACAACGGGCCTTGCCCCCAGTGGCGGAGACAAGATCGTGCAGATTGCGGGCATTCGGATCGTCAATGGCCGCATCCTGCGCGGAGAGGTCTTTGACACGCTGGTGAATCCCGGTTGCACGATTCCGGCAGCCTCGACCAAGGTGCATGGAATCAGTGATGATATGGTCATATCCGCACCAGATATAGTGAACGCAGGTAAGTCATTTCATAAATACTGTGATGGTGGCGTTTTGGTGGCGCACAATGCGCCCTTTGACATGGCCTTTCTGAAACGTGATGAAGCGATGATCGGACACAGTTTCGATCACCCGGTTCTGTGTACTGTTCTGCTGTCGGCCGCACTATATGAACACACGGGCGAGCATACCTTGGATGCCTTGGCCGAGCGCTTTGGCGTGACTATCCCGCCGGAACTGCGACACACGGCTTTGGGCGATGCCATGGCAACGGCAGAGGTTTTCTTGCAGATGATCGGCGTGATGGAAGCCGCTGGGATTCACACCCTTGGAGACGCCATATCCGCCGGGCAGCGGATGACGAAAATCCGCAAGGCGCAAGACTACTGAGGCTCGTATGAGTCCTACGGAATTCCAAAGTCTTAACAATTCTAAATGTTAAGCGGCCTTTAATGCCCGCCTGCTACTCCTGACCCCGGGTGAGAGAAAGGTGGTGGAGATGAGTGCGCAAGGTGGCAACGCCGCGCCGGTCATCATCAAACGAAAGAAGGTCACGGGTGGCGATGGTCATCACGGCGGGGCGTGGAAGGTTGCCTACGCCGATTTCGTGACAGCCATGATGGCATTCTTTCTTTTGATGTGGCTGCTGAACGCGACGACAGAACAACAAAGAAAAGGTATTGCCGACTACTTCAGTCCGACGATTCCGATCAATCGGATTTCGGGTGGCGGTGACGGCGATTTCGGTGGCGATAGTGTTTTCTCGGAAGAGACCTTGCCGCAGAATGGCACGGGCGCCACGAATCGCAGACCGACCGAAGCGCGGCAAGCACGTGGTGAGATGGGTCTTGCGGCCCAAGGTGCCGAAGTGACTGATGCTGTCAGAAGTCGCGAACAAGAGACTGACTCTGCTTTGAAGGAAGTGAAAGATGCACTTACGGCAAGATCCGGGGAAAGCATGGTGTCCCAAAAAACGCGACGGCATATCCTGACCCGTGTGACCGACGAGGGGCTTTTGATCGAGGTTTTCGATTTACCCGGGGCGGAGCTTTTCAAACCGGGTTCGGCGGAGCCGACAGATCTTTTGTACCAGATCGCTGGTATTCTGAGCGATGCAGGTAAGTTGGTAGAGAATGGTATCGCCGTCGAGGGCCATATACGGGCTGCGCCCGTGGTTCTGGCGCACAACCCGGTTTGGAATCTCTCCGCCGAACGTGCGAATGCCATGCGGCAGCTTTTACAGGATCGCGGGCTGCCGACCGACCGGATGCGGCGTGTGACGGGCCATGCCGACCGGGAACCGGCGGTGCGCAATCCAATGGCCCCGCGCAACAACCGGATCGAGGTGATCTTCCTGAGATCGGATGGTATTTGAAATAGGCGGCTTTTTATCTGTTAGGCCGCTGTTAAAGGGAACGCCTTACATCTGGTGCCCGACTCCTGTCGATGCAGCAGAAAGGCGTGTCCATGACTATTTCTTCCTCGTTGAATGCCGGTGTGGCGGGTTTGAGTGCGAATGCCACGCGCTTGGCCGCGATTTCCGACAATATCGCGAATTCCGCGACCTATGGTTACAAGCGGGTTGAGGCCGACTTCCAATCGCTGGTGATTTCGTCGAATGGCGGCAGTTATTCGGCGGGCGGCGTGCGATCGAGCACGCAGCGCCTGATTGATCAAAGCGGTTCGCTCGTGTCCACCTCGAACCCGACGGACCTTGCGGTGCGCGGCCGGGGGATGCTGCCGGTGGCGGCGGCAAGCGAGGTGGAAGTGGGCAATGGCAATGCGCAGATGTTGTTGACCACCACCGGATCATTCCGCACCGATGCCGAAGGGCGATTGCGCACGGAATCGGGCCTGGTCCTGATGGGCTGGCCCGCCAATCCGGATGGGACGATTCCGGCCTTTCCGCGCGACACGAGCGATGGATTGGAGCCGGTGCAGATCAACGTCAACCAGTTGACCGGTGAGCCTACAACTGAGCTTGATTTGGGTGTGAACCTTCCCGCTACGGATACCGCCTCTGGGTCAAGCGGGACGCCGCAGCAATTATCGATCGAATATTTTGACAACCTTGGCAAATCCGAGAACATCCTGATTGAATTCACGCCGACCGTGCCCGCGACGGGTTCATCGGACGAATGGACGATGACGATGACGGATTCGGCGCAAGCCGGTGCCTTGATCGGCGAGTATACCCTGCAATTCGACAATTCGCGTCCCTCGGGTGGAACGCTGCAAAACGTGTCTGCGACGACCGGTGGCGCCTATGATGCGGCCACGGGTAACCTGATTGTAAGCGTTGCCGGCGGCCCTATGGAGATCAACATAGGCCAACTGGGTGCCAGCGATGGCCTGACGCAGCTTTCCGACAGTTTCGCACCGCTGTCGATTTCGAAAAACGGCTCTCCGGTGGGCAATATGACCTCGGCCGAAGTTGATGAGAACGGGTTCGTCCATGCCTCTTTCGACACTGGCATCACGCGGATCATCTATCAGGTGCCGCTTGTCGATCTACCCAACCCCAACGGCATGGTGGCCATGGACCAACAAACCTATCTACCGTCGCCAGACAGCGGGTCGTTCTTTCTGTGGGATGCCGGTGATGGGCCGACGGGTGATGTCGTGTCCTTCGCCCTGGAGGAATCGGCCACCGATGTGGCCGGTGAGCTGACCGACATGATCCAGACGCAGCGTGCCTATTCCTCGAATGCGAAGGTGATCCAGACAGTGGACGAGATGTTGCAGGAAACGACCAACATCAAACGCTAAGCGCGCCTGACCCCCGGATGAGGAGATAAAAGGTATGGGTATCTCAACCGCCTTGAACAACGCGCTAAGTGGGCTTTCGGCAACGTCGCGCACCGCCGAGGTGATCTCGACCAACCTCGCGAACGCCATGACCGAAGGGTATGCCACCCGCGAGGTGACACTTTCGACACGTGATACCACAGGCGGCGTGCGCGTGCAGGGTATCGCAAGGCACAAGGATCAGGCGCTTGCCGCCGATCTGATGCTGGCCACGAGCGAAAAAGCGGCTGCAAAGACGCGTGCCGAATTCCTGCAAGGTATCGAGCGGGCCATTGGCCTGCCGGGGGAAGCGCAGTCTCTGTCAGACCGTTTGGCTGCGTTCGAGGCAAGCTTTGTGACTGCGGCGACCAAACCGGAGGATGAGAATCGCCTGAACGCGGTCCTTGGCCGTGCGACCGGGGTGGCGGAGGCGATGAAGTCCGCGTCGGACGCGATCCAAACCGCCCGTGGCCGTGCGGATTCTGAAATCGGACAGTTGGTCGGTCAAGTCAATGTGGCGCTGGATCAACTCGTCAAGATCAACAGGACAATCGTTTCCGCCAGTACTTCGGGTCAATCGGCGGCCAATCTTCTGGACCAGCGTGATCAGATATTGGCGCAATTATCCGAGGCGGTACCCGTTCGTAGCGTCCCGCGAGACAATGGCGCGATCGCCGTTTTTACCACAGGGGGAGCTATCCTTCTGGATGGCGCGGCGGCGAAGCTTGAATTCACGACGTCGAACGTTGTCGAACCGCATATGACCGGGGATAACGGTTTACTGTCGGGGCTGACGATCAACGGGGTCGCCGTGCCCCCTCGCGGCGATGGCAGCCCCATCGAAGGAGGGCGTTTGGCGACGCTTTTTGACGCGCGTGACGGTCTGGCCGTGGAGGCGCAGCGCAATCTGGATGCGGTCGCGCGCGACTTGATGGAGCGTTTCGAGGCTCCGGGGCCAGACCCGACGCTTACCCCCGCAGATGCGGGCGTGTTCACCGATGAGGGAGGAGCCTTTGACCCTGCCGATGAAGTGGGCCTTGCCGGGCGTCTTTCGATCAATGCCCTGACTGATCCGGATCAGGGTGGCGAGCTATGGCGACTGCGTGACGGCCTGAACGCAGGTACCCCAGGCCCAGCGGGAGACAGTCGCCTTTTGCGGGCAATGGGCGAGGCCCTGAGCGCGCCTCAATCCATGGCCTCGGGTGATTTGGGTGGTGCGGCGCGGGGTCTTTCTGATCATATCGGTGCGCTTGTCTCGCAGATCGGGCAAGAACGTTTGACGCAGGATCAGTCCCTGACATTTGCCAATGCGTGGCATGTGGAACTCTCGGATATGCAGGCGCGGAATGCGGTGGACAGCGATGATCAGATGCAGCGCCTTTTACAAGTGGAACAGGCCTATGCCGCCAACGCCCGACTGATCGAGACGATCAATACGATGATGGACCGCCTTTTGAGGATTTGAGACATGACCCTGCAAACCATTGGTGATCTGGCCCGCGGAGCCATGCTGCGCCGTCAGAACTCAGAACTGAAAACCCAGATGACCCGGCTTACTCAGGAAGTATCGACCGGCCGCAGCGCCGATCCGGTGCGGCATTTGTCGGGTCAGCTTTCTGGCCTCGCAGATATTGAGCAAAGTCTGACACTGAATCGAAGTTATAAGTCTGCCGCAACCGAAGCCGGCATGATCGCCACGGCCATGCAAGCGGCATTGGGGCGTATGGAAGCAGATACTGGCGCTCTTGCGGAAGGCCTTGTCCTGGCAGAGACGACTGGTGGCCGCGTTGAAATACCGGTTTTGGCTGGGCAGGCGCGCGATACTCTGGAGGCGCTCGTCAACAGTTTGTCGACCCGCGTCGTTGGCCGTTCCCTCTTTTCGGGCTCGGATGTGACGGCACAGCCACTGGCCTCGGCCACCACCATCGTGAGCGCGGTTCAAGCCACGCTGGGCGGTGCGAGTGATGCTGCCAGTGTCGAAGCCGCCGTGACCGGGTTCTTTGCGCCTGGCGGTGATTTCGACACCCTGATCTATCAAGGCGGAACCGAGCCAGTTGGCGCAATTCCTCTTGGGTCTGGTGAGGCCGTGACATTGGATATCAGGGCCGACTCCGCCGCGTTGCGCGCTGGAATACAAAACACGGTGATGGCGGTCTTGGCCGGAGAGGACAGCATCGCCTTGACCCAGCAAGAGCGTCAGACGCTGATGACCCGCGCTGGTGAGGGCCTTTTGAGCGCGCAAGGGCAAGTCGCCCTACTTCGGGCGGATCTGGGCCATGCAGAATATCGCATCGAGCAAGCGACAAGCCGGATCGCAAGCGAGATTTCCTCGCTTGAGACCGGGCGCAACAGCCTGACCGCAGTCGACCCATTTACAGCGGCGACCGAGCTTGAAGCGGTACAGCTTCAGCTCGAGACGCTTTACACGATCACCGCGCGGTCTTCGCGCCTCAGCCTGGTGAATTTCCTGACATGATTTATCTTCGCCATTTAGTGACTGCTATCGCAGGCATTGCCACACTGCTTGCCGTGATCTTTGCCTCGGGTGTGACGCATGCCGCGCCGATCCGACTGAAGGATCTAGTGGAGTTCGATGGGGTCCGGGGAAATGATCTTGTCGGATATGGCCTTGTGGTCGGATTGAATGGCACCGGGGATGGATTGCGCAATGCGCCATTCACCGAGGAAATCATGACCAACATCCTTGAAAGGCTTGGTGTGAACGTCACGGGGGAGCAATTCCGACCCAAAAACGTGGCCGCCGTTCTTGTCACCGCCAGCATGCCACCTTTCTCGAGAACAGGGGGCAAGATCGACGTGACTGTGTCTGCTATTGGCGATTCAAGCAGCCTTTTGGGTGGCACCTTGGTGATGACGCCGCTGAATGCCGCTGATGGTCAGATCTTTGCCGTGGCGCAGGGAACGATTATCGCGGGCGGTGCGGCGGCTGAGGGGGCGGCCGCCGAGGTGGTGCAAGGGGTGCCGACTTCGGGGGTCATCCCCGCCGGTGCGCGGATCGAGCGTGAGATCGATTTCGCGCTTTCGTCGCTGGAAACTTTACGCTTGGCCCTGAGAGAGCCGGATTTCACGACTGCCGCGCGCATTGAGTCTGCCATCAACCAGACTTTCGGGCGTCGCGTGGCCTTGATGTTGGATTCTGGCACGGTCCGTCTGAACGTTGCCGCGACCGGAGCACGCTCGCCTGCCCATATGTTAGGGCGAATCGAGAATATTCGCGTCGAACCTGAACGCAAGGCACGGGTTGTCGTGGATCAACGCTCGGGTACCATCGTGATGGGGCAAGACGTTCGGATATCCCGCGTTGCAGTGAGCCAAGGCAACCTGACCTTGCGAGTCCAAGAGGCGCCGGTGGTGGTGCAGCCCAACCCGTTTTCCGAAGGCGAGACCGTGGTCGTGCCACGTACTGCCGCAGATATAGAAGAAGACGAGGGAACCGGCCTCGCCGAGGTGGCCCCGGGCACCTCTCTGTCGGAGGTGATTGCCGGGCTTAATGCGCTTGGCGTCGCCCCGCGCGATATGATCGACATTCTGAAAAGCATTAAGGCAGCGGGTGCGCTTCATGCAGAGTTCGTGGTGCGGTGATGATGGGACCGCCCCAAGCCGTGATAGGCAGCAATTGGCGGCCTTTTAGAGACAAAGATCACACCTTCAGCAGCTGAAATGCCCTGCGCGCCACCGATCGTGCGTGACGGTGCCTTCCCTTTTTGAACGTGGCCCTATCGACCCGAAAAAAGCATCTGACCGTATCATCGTTTGCTTGGTGATTGATCGAGGGCTAGGCGCTTTTGTTCGATGATTGACAAGGTCCTGGGCTTGGCCCGGAGCCTCCATGCTGGTCGAGACAGGGAAGGGCGACGCGCTGTGGCGAGCGCTGTGCCAGTGTCATGAGGCGTGAATCTGGGAGGCTGCTTTGGCCGGTCTTCGACTGCTGCAAACAGGATGGTGCTCGCGATATGACGCATCGCTCAATTTGAGTAATTGGCCGAATCAGGGTCTAAAAATACCCACGCACAAGGCTTTCGGCGATGAGCGTCCAACCGTCGGCGATGACAAAGAACGCCAGCTTGAAAGGTAGCGAGACGATGGCGGGGGGAACCATCATCATACCCATTGACATCAGGATCGCGGCGACAACGAGGTCGATGATAAGGAAAGGCAAGAAGACCAAGAAGCCGATCTGAAAGGCGCGGGCAATTTCCGAAAGCATGAAGCTCGGTACCAGAACCGAAAGCGGCGCATCGGGGGTGGCGGTCATCCCGGTGGTATCGGGCCGCAGGTTAGCCAAGCTGGTGAAGGTAGCGCTGTCCACCCGGCCAGCCATGAAATCGCGAAACGGTGCAAGGGCCAGCTCCGCGGCCTCTTCCACCTCGATCGACTCGTCGAGCAGCGGGGCGATTCCACTGGCCCACGCCTCGGAAAAGACGGGTTCCATCACATAGTAGGTTAGGAACAAGGCAAGACTGACGATAAGCATGTTAGGCGGTGATTGCTGCAGCCCGATTCCCTGCCGCAAGATTGATAACACGGTGACGATGAATGGAAAGCAGGTGATCATGATCGCGAGCCCCGGCGCGAGGCTGAGGACGGTGATCAAAAGAATCAACTGGATCGTGCGTGCGCTGATCGAGCCGTCCTGCCCGAGCGAAATGGCGATTTCCTGCGCCTCGACCGGTCCTGCAAGGCAAAAGGCCGCAATAAATGGCAGCGCCGCGAAAAGCTTGTGAGAGCGCATGGTGTGTTTAGCCCAACCCGTCCTGCAACTCGGCAACTTCGGTCAGGCGCACGGCCAGTTGTCCGGCGTTGTCGCCCTCCATTTCTTCCAATTCGCCGCGGGCGATCAGGCGTTCACCGACATAGAGTTCCACCGTGTCATCGACGCGTTTGTCGAGTGGCAGGACGGCGTCACGCTTGAGCGTCAGAAGCTCACGGATCAAAGGGCGTGCCTTGCCGACCGATATCGTGATTTCGATAGGCACCGATGAAAAGGGAGTTTTGAGTTCAGCATCTTGCGGGACTTCAGTATCTTGGGTGTCGGTCATCAGGCGGAATCCTTTGTGTCGTTCAGGGTGTCGGCGTAATAGGCTTCGATTGCTTCGGAGATCGCGGATAGCACCGCTTTTGTGTCGATCTCTCGTTCTTGGCCTTCAAGGCTCAGGCGCACTTGGCCCTCAGCCATGTCAGGTTTGGGAATAACCGAGACTGAAAGGTGCTCTTCCCCATTTAGTAAGGATTCGAGGGTCGGAGCAGTTGCTGGCGCGGTCAGGAGGGTGACCGTGCCGGCGTCTTGCGCGTCGAGGAAGTCGTGCAAAATTTCACGGACTCTTTCGCCGAGGCTATCCTGTGCGAGGCGCGGCAATACCGCTTCGATCATCTGGTCGAGTAAGGGCTTCAGCGCCTTGAGCGCGGCCACCTGCGCCTCGTGAAAGGTAAAAGAGAGATCTTGCAGGTTCTGGGCGAAATCTGCGGAGATATGGCTTGCGTCATCAGTTGCAGCCTTGGTGGAATCGTCCCACCCCGCCTGATAGCCCCGCTCGAACGCCGAGAGCTTTTCTTCTTCGAGCGCTACATCGGTCAAGGCCACGGGATCGCCCTCGGCCAAGGCGCTGAAGTCTTCGAGTAGATGCGAAATACTCATCAGGCGTTTTCCTCTTCGCCTTCGAGCCAGTTCCGCAGAATCTCAACGGTTTCTTGCTGTCTCTCACCGATCAGATTGCGCAGCCGTTCGGCCGGATCCTCGGCACTGCGGGTGAGCGCGGGCATTTCAGTTTCGTTTTGCTGAGGTGCTTCCGGCCCCGCGACGAGAGACATGTCAGCAGGATCGCGGGCACCATCGTCAATCTCGCCGGTGAGGACACGCGTCGCTTCCTTGTTTGCCGATGGTTCGGGCGGTTCAGACGATAGAAGGGCGGAGTTTTCGGCTTGCGGCCGCATTAGAACGGGGCGAACAACGAACAACCCTAAAATCAGCGCAACAACACCCAAAACAATCGCTTGGATGATCGACATCAGATCCAGTGCGAGGCCAGCCAGGAATCCAGGTTCGGCACTGGTTCCGCTGGGGAGGATGGTTTCGAACTGCATGGTTTTCAGCGTTATGACATCCCCGCGTTCTTCGTTGAAACCCACGGCAGAGGCGACGAGGTCGCGTAGCGCGGTCAATTCTTCCTCCGGTCTAGGCGTAAATACTTCGGCACCGTCGGGATTTGTGGTTGTCGTGCCATTGACCAAAACGGCGACCGTCAGGCGCTTGATCGCACCAGGGGCGACGGTGATCTGACGCTCTGTCTCGGACACTTCATAGTTTACGCGTTCACGTGTCTCGCTCGATTGACTGGAAGAGGTGTCGCCGGCACCGGCGTCACCATCTGGAAGATTCGAGGCTACGGTGACATCGCCGCCGCCTTGATCCGATGAGGTGTTCGTGCGCTCTTCGGAATCGGTGCTGATCGCGACACGGCTTTGTGGATCAATCCGGCGTTCGCGCATTGATTCGGTTCGGGTGACGGTATCGAGGCTGAGTTCGACCACCGCATTGCCGGGACCGACGCGTGCCTCAAGCAGGCGCTGCACCCGTTTGCGCATGGCCTCGGCCCGGTCGTCAGTGGCATTGGTTGGCGCATCTTCGGCCACCCCGATCAATCCCCCGGTGCTGTCAATGATCGACACATCATCGGGTGCAAGGCCCGTGACGGCCGAGGCAACCAAATAGCGCAAAGCGCGGCCATGTTTCGAGGTGAGCGCCCCGCTTGAGGTGTTGATCATCACCGAGGCCGAAGGCTCGACATCGCGTTGGAACGGGTTCGAACCTGTGCTGGCCAGATGGACACGTGCGCCGGTGATGGCGGGATGTGCTTGTATCGTGCGGGCCAGTTCTCC
>DATFKJ010000326.1:0-2150 GCA_035268705.1 Roseovarius sp.
TGAGACGGCGTAGGATGACCGGAACCTGAGGGCGGTATAGAGGGGACAGTTACCGCGCGAACTGCATCGCGAGGGTGAAACTGTAGCTTGAATTCGTCAGGGCCTTGGGGGCTGCGGGAAAACGGCGGGCGGCCTTGACCGCGCGCACTGCGGCCTTGTCGAGGGCGCTGTGTCCCGAGGAGCGGGCGATGGAGACACCGCGCAAGCCCCCCGCGCGACTGACCGCGATGCGCAGTGTCACCGTTCCCGATGCCCCGCGTGCCCCGGACGGGTAGCGTTTGCGGCGTTCGATCTTGCGCCGTATTTGCGCACCCCATTGCGCCGCGAGGCTTTGAATTTGTCCCTTGCTGAGCGTGGCGGCGCGGGATGATTTCGCCTCCCCGGCATTGGCACCGCCGCCCGAGCCACTGGCCTGTGTGGCCTTGCGTGGCGGGGTTTTGGGGGCCGGTTCCGGTTTCGGTTTGGGCTTTGGTTTGGCCTTCGCAGGGGCGGGGGGTTCCTTGGCCGGTTGGACCTTGGGTTCGGGCCTGGGCGGCGGGGGCGGGCTTTGGGCCACACTGCTGTCCGGCGCGCTGTCGGTCTGCGGCATGGAGAGGCCAGCCACGGGGATGCGCCGGACAGGTTTTGCCATGGTGGGTCTGCGCGGCTTTATCGGGGCATCGGGGGGCTGTACCGTTTCGGGGGCGTCGATCTGTGCCGCAGTCTCAGGGGGGCGTTCCCACCGCTTGACCATTTCGGCCGCCGTTTGGCTGGCCGCCTGTACCGAAACCACGGCCTGTCCAGCCTGCCCCGCAGAGTCCGCACCCTTGGGGGCGGGAAGCTGCGCCAGCCCGGCCAGATGCAGCCCGCCTGCCATGGCCAGAAAAAGGATAACCTCCAGCCCGCGCTTCATGGTGCCACCGTCACAAGCTGTATTTCGGTAAAGCCCAAGGCGCTGAACATGGGCATGAGCGCGGCCAGACGCGACCCGGGCGCCGCCGCATCCGCACGCAGGACAAGCGGGGGCAGGGCATTGGCCGCATCGCACCCCTGCGCGGCGCAATAGGCGGCCTTGGCGGCCTGTAACGCCTCTCGCGCGGCGTCTTGATCCAGAACCGCACCACCGTAGGCCAATTCCCCATCGGGACCTAGGTGCAGGGTAAATTCCCCCTCTGGTGGCGGCCCGTCCTGTGCTATTTCCGGTGGCGAAACCTCAAAAGGGTCGGGTGGTGCGATCTGTGCCGTCATCAGGAAAAAGACCAGCAGCAGAAACACCACGTTGATCATCGGTACGATGCTTTCGGGCGGTTTGCGGCGTTGGGGGGCGGTAAAGCGCATCGGTTATTCCACCAGAACGAGGGCGGTGAACCCTGCATCCCGCAGGCTTTGCATGACATCGACCACACGTTGCAGCACGGCCCCGTCCCCGGCGCGCAGAATGACAGTATCGCCGGGGTGGTCCATCAAATCAGTGAGGGTTTCGGCGAGGGCTTTCTGTGCCACCGTTTGCCCATTGAGGCGGAGCGTTTCGGGCCGGATGTCCACAAGGCGCGGCGGCCCGGAATAGGGGGCCTCACCCTGCGTGCCCGCCACCTGCAAAGGCAGATGCGCCTCGACGCCAAAGCGCGAGGCCAGCATGAAGAACACCAGCAGCAGAAAGACCACGTCGATCATCGGGGTCAGGCTGGGCCTTTTGCGCGGTTGTGGGGTGCCGAAACTTATCATGTCATTCCGCAGCCTGCGCCTGTGCGGGGGTGTCATGGCTGGCCACGGGACGCAGGAAAATCCGCGTTGCCGCGTCCTCCATTTCAAGGCGCAGGCGATCCACGACGCTTTCGAACCACGACAGGGCCATCGAGGCCGGGATCGCCACGGCCATACCCGCCGCGGTGGTCAAAAGCGCCTCCCAGATGCCGCCGGCAAGGGTGGCGGGATCGGCCCGCGCGCCCGCCTGCTGTAGCGCCTGAAAAGCGGCGATCATGCCAAGAACCGTACCCAGAAGGCCCAGCAATGGGGCAATCGTCGCGATCAGTTCCAGAGGGCGTAGCCCACCACGGGCCTGCGCCAGCAGTTTGCGCGCCACGCGCTCGGTCTCGGCCTCTGCCCCGGCGTCATCCAGCGTCGGGTCTTGCCGTGCCGTCATCGCGGTCCGGATCAGGCGCGCCCGGCAA
>DATFKJ010000327.1:0-4216 GCA_035268705.1 Roseovarius sp.
AGGAGATGCAATGCGCCACGCCCGATTGCTCGAAGGCGGGCGCCACGGTCCAGACCTCGCCGTCAGGGCCTGCCAGTTTCTCGGCGATCTCGCGCAGAACCTTCAGGCCGGGGGCGTTGATCCCGTCGTCATTGGTGATGAGAATGCGCAATGTTCTGGCCTTTCCTGCCCGGGTTCGGCTTTGATGTGTAGCGGGGCCGGGGACATGCGACAAGGGATTGTGCCATGCCCCGCACCCCGCGCCTCAGATGATCTGATTCAGCAGGCGCTGTGCCTCGGCACGCGCATCGGCCAGACCGCTGCGGTCTTCGCCGGGGTGAAACCGCGCGCGCGTGGCTGTCGGCATTGGCTGCGGTTCAAGGATATGCACCTGCGGCCCGGTTTTCCGGGTCTCCGCCTGCCAGCTGCGGGCAAGGGCGATCTGTGCGGATTTCGTCGCGCCATAAGCACCAAAGAACTTTTCACCGGCCTTGGGATCGTCGAAAAACAAGGCCCGGCCCTCGTCGCCCAGAAGCGGTGTGATGAAAGGGATCAGGCGTCCGGTGGCCGTGACATTGAGAGCCACGGATTTTTCCCAATCCTTATGGTCCATGTGGCTGGCCGGGGAAAGCGGCGCGGCATGGACGGCGGTATGCGCCCAAAGATCAATCCCGCCCCAACGGTCATAGATCGAGCGGCACAGATGCGCCATGGCATCGGCATTGGTGATATCCATGGGGGCCAGAGTGGCTTGTCCACCTTTGGCCTGAATGCGATCATCCAGTTCCTCAAGCGCGCCGGTAGTGCGTGCAACGGCCACGACATGATGGGTTTCACACAGCATCTCGGCCAGCGCCGCGCCCAATCCGCGCGAAGCACCGGTGACAAGGGCAATCTTGGAGGTCGGTGTATCGGTCATGGTTTGGCAAATCCCACCAGACGGGGTATAAATCAAGGGCATTCGCTTGACTTTTGCCGATGCGCAGCGAAAAAGTCGGACAGCATACAAGAAAACCACGGAAAGGACGCGATACCATGCGCGATAAAGTTCTCAGCCGGGCCGTGATCGGTCAGGATACTCTTCTCAAGCAGGCGGCTCTTGTGCTGGGCGGTTCGCTCTTCATCGCCATGGCCGCGCAAGTCAGCTTTGGCTGGCCGGTGCCGATCTCGCTGCAAACTCTGGCGATCCTGACCGTTGGCCTGACCTTCGGTTCGCGTCTCGGCGCGGTGACCCTGCTGGCCTATCTGGCACAAGGCGCGGCAGGCCTGCCCGTATTCGCCAATGGCGCAAGCACGCTTGCCCTTGTCGGCCCGACCGCCGGTTTCCTTTATGGATTTGTCGGCATGGCTTTCTTGGCCGGTCTGGCCGTGGAAAAGGGCCTTGCCCGTGGCATCGTGTCGACCGCGCTGGTCGGCATGGTGATCTCGGCCGCGCTTTATATCCCCGGTCTGGCATGGCCGGCGGCGGTTCTGGGCAAATCCATGCCCGAGCTCTGGGCCGGTTGGATGGCACCTTTCCTGATGGGTGACGCACTGAAGGCGGTTCTGGCGGCGATGGTCGTCTGGGGCGGCTGGAAAGCCCTTGAGGCGCGCCGCGGCTAATCTGCCCGCAAGCCTTTGAAACAGGAAGCGCCGCCTCTGGTTGAGGCGGCGTTTTGCATTTCAGGATGCTCAGCCGGCCTTGATGAAGCTCCCGTTACGCAAGTCGCGGAAGGCCTGTTGCAACTCGTCTTGGGTGTTCATCACGATCGGGCCATGCCACGCCACGGGCTCCTGAATGGGGCGGCCCGTCATAAGCAAGAACCGCAGTCCCTCATCCCCTGCTTCAACGGTGATCTCATCGCCTTCGCCAAAGCGGATCAGGGTGCGGTTGCCGCTCAGGTCGCGGATGTTCAACTCTTCGCCGCGATATTCCTTTTCAACCTTGATTCCCATGGGCGCGCTGGCATCGCGGAAGCGCCCGGACCCGGCAAAGACATAAGCCAGCGCATTGGCCCGCGTGTCCACCGGAAAAGTCTTGCGACGCCCCGCCGGGATGGAAATATCCAGAAGCATCGGGTTGGCCGCGATCCCATCCACCGGGCCGGTCTTGCCCCAAAACGAGCCAATGATCACCTTGACGGTGGTGCCGTCTTCGTCACCCTCGATGGGAATGTCGCCTTGCGTGATGTCCTGATAGCGCGGGTCGGTCATCTTCAACGATTTTGGCAAGTTCGCCCAAAGCTGAAACCCGTGCATCCGGCCTTGCGCATCGCCCGAGGGCATTTCCTGATGCACGATGCCTGACCCGGCGGTCATCCACTGCACGCTGCCCGGCCCAAGCAGGCCGCGATTGCCCAATGAGTCCGCATGCTCGACTTCACCCTCCAAGACATAGGTGATCGTTTCGATCCCACGGTGCGGGTGCCATGGGAACCCTTTGGAAAAGAGCCGCGGGTCGTCATTGCGAAAATCATCCATCATCAGGAAGGGATCGGTCAGTGACGGGTCTTCGAAGCCGAAGACGCGGTGCAGGTGAACGCCTGCGCCTTCCATGGTGGGCTGTGCAGTGCTGGTGGCGGCGACAGGCCTGAAGGTCATCTGAAAAACTCCATGCTAGTGTTCTCTGAAATTGGGGTTTTTCCGCAGATAAGCAAAGGGCCGCATTTTCCCTAGGGGCTGTGCGGTTGCGCACAGTGCTTTCAATGACGAATTGCATGTGACCTCTGTCAGACAAGTTTCCCACATGGCTTGTCATGAGGGTAGAGTCATCACCCAAGATGCCGGATAGCATCAAAAACCCAGAGCAAAGGTTTCCGCCAAGAATCCTGACCGCCCATCGCGTAAGAAGCCGTTTGGCTTGATGGTTGCATTACCTATGTGATTGCTGCATGGCAGCATTTCCCGTTGAGGTATTGTGCAGCCGCAGCATTTGACTATTTTCTTCACGCAGGAGGACTCGGGCGCGACCGGCAGCTCGGGACTTAGAAAAGGAAAATAAATGATTACCCACGCAACAGATGTCTCGCATTCCGGATTCCGGTTTCGCGATTGGTTTGACGCCCGCCGGAAGGCAAGCGCCAAACGCCGAGCACAGCGCAATGTCTATCATCAAACCCTGCGCGAGCTCCAAAGCTGCTCGGACCGTGAACTTGCAAGCCTCGGATTCTCGCGGTCGTCGATCAAGGACATTGCATGCGAAGCCGCTTATGGCGAGCAGGGCAAGGCCTGAGGAATGCGTTGGTAGCATTTGCGCCAGAATTGGCCACTGCCAGTGCAAGACCTGAAACGGCAATGACCGGCCTTGGTGTCAGATCGCCAACACGCCAACCAGATGACATGGCCCATGACGATGATGGTCGTGGGACATGCGGGAACCGATGCGGCAGGCCCCGGTGCGAGACTTGGACCTTTAGCGATACGGCAGCGCGGCCTGCTAACCCTCTTGCAACAAATCCCTTAGCGCGGCCTCGCAAAGCCCCAGTTCCAACCATTGGCAGCCTTTGCAAAGCCGGGTCAGATCACCGGGTTTCACGCTGCTCTTCATGCGCGCCTTCGCCTGCCCCCAAGTCAGGCGATCACCGGGGCGCAGCGAGAGGGCCTTGGCGTGGCGGGCGTCGATTTCTTCAATCTTTTCTTGGGCTTGGCAGAGGTTTCCGCGCCGCTTGGGGCAGGGGGCGCAGATATCGTCCAAGTTGCCGACCACCTCGATCTCGGTGGCGTCACCATCGGGCGCGCGCAGGCCATCAACCACGATCCGTGACATGTTCTCGGTAAAGGCCTCGGAATAGCCTTTACCCCTAAAGCCCTGAGAACAAAGGAAATGATGGGGCCTGAATCGTAAGGGGGGCATCACTCCGCCGCTTTGAGCTCGAAGCCTTTTTCGACCATGTCCGACGGCACCACCGGATATTCGCCCGAGAAACAGGCATCGCAATACTGAGGACAGTCGTTCTTGCGGCCCTCGGCCTCCCCCACGGCGCGATAGAGACCGTCAAGCGAGATGAACTTGATGCTGTCCACCGCCAAGTGGTCGCGCATCTCGTCCTCGCTCATGGTTGCGGCAAGGAGTTTTTCGCGCTGCGGCGTGTCGACCCCATAGAAACACGGCCATGCCGTGGGGGGGGACGCGATCCGGAAGTGTACCTCCTTGGCGCCCGCATCTAGGATCATCTCTTTGATTTTCCTTGATGTTGTGCCGCGCACAACGCTGTCATCCACCAAGATCACGCGCTTGCCTTCGATCAGTGC
Source organism: Roseovarius sp. (assembly GCA_035268705.1). Classification (GTDB taxonomy): domain Bacteria; phylum Pseudomonadota; class Alphaproteobacteria; order Rhodobacterales; family Rhodobacteraceae; genus Roseovarius. The sequence goes on from DATFKJ010000327.1 coordinate 4,210, forward strand.
GCGGTTG
>DATFKJ010000328.1:0-2087 GCA_035268705.1 Roseovarius sp.
GTGTTGCGCACCATGAACTCTTTGAGAATGTCGTTCTGGATCGTGCCCGACAGGTCGGCGCGGCTGACGCCCTGCTCTTCCCCTGCAACGATGTAATTGGCCAAGATCGGGATCACCGCCCCGTTCATGGTCATCGACACGCTGACCTTTTCCAGCGGGATACCGTCGAACAGTATCTTCATATCCTCGACACTGTCGATGGCCACACCGGCCTTGCCCACATCGCCCACCACGCGCGGGTGGTCACTGTCGTATCCGCGGTGCGTGGCAAGGTCGAAGGCGACTGAGACCCCCTGCTGACCGGCCGCAAGGTTGCGGCGGTAGAAGGCATTCGATTCCTCGGCGGTCGAAAACCCGGCGTATTGGCGGATCGTCCAGGGCCGACCGGCATACATCGTCGCGCGTGGCCCGCGGGTGAAGGGCGCTTGGCCCGGGATGGACCCAAGGTGATCCAAGCCCGCAACATCCTCTTCGGTGTAAAGCGGCTCGATATCTATGCCTTCAAGGGTCTTCCACGTCAGGTCCTCAAGGCTCCGGCCCCTCAGTTCCTGCTCGGCAATGCTACGCCATTCGTCTTTCTTCGATGCCATTTCCTTGTCCTCTTGTCGTCTTGTCGGCACGCGGTGTTTGCCCCGCTGTCGCCGAACCGGTTTCCTCGATCAAATTCGCCAATCCGTCCGCCCCGTCACAGAGCCAGAAAAGATCATCTTGATAGACATTCTGAAGCGCTGCGCTCTGCTCATTGGCAAAGGGTGTCCAGCGCCCCTCGCCCTTAGGCAAGCGCTCCGGGCTCAGCCCCCTGTCGCGCAGCACCTGACGCAATTGTGGCAATCGCGGAGATGAATTCATCCATTCGCGCGCATGATCGCGCGGCGTATCACGAAGCCCCGTCATTCGCGCAAGCTGATCATCCGAGCGACCGCCGAATACTTCGTAGGGCATCACCGAAATTGCGACACCGGGCACAGCACAGGCCAAATCTTCGATCACGTCGCGCCAGCTGCGCTTGCCCCGCGCGATCTTTGCCAAATCGCGTCCCCGCGGAAGGCGATGGCCGCGCGCCACACCATAAGCAAAGCTTGAGGACCAATATGTATCATGCTGGCGGATTGACAAAACCACGCGCGGCGTCACCCCGGCAAAGACATGCGCGAACCGTGCCATGCGCTGCCCCACATCGACATAAAGCCTCAGGTCCCGCAAATTACGACGCGGTGACCCGATCATGTTCTCATCGCTGACAATCAGGTGGCGCAGGCCCTTGGCCTCTGCCCGTGCCAATTGAAGCGCAACCCGCCCTCGCGCGCGATCAAGCTGCGATTGTGGAGAGCCGGCCCCCGCCAGCGGCACAACACCCCTAAACAAACCAGCCCGCGTGCGCTGCGGCCCCCAGAAGCCGATACCGCAGGCTTCAAGCTGTTTCGCATTCTCGCGCATATAATGCTGAAAACAGGTTGTCGCGGTTCTATGGGCACCCACATGCAAAATCACATCCATCGTTTTCCGGGCCTTTCGACGATCTGCCGCGAAACGCGGGCTTTTCACGAATAGTCCCGCCAAGGATGTGCGCCGAAAGCTGACGAAGCGATTAATGGTAAATTTTTCCCGGCTCCACGCGCATTCGACCTTCGCAATTGGCTCTTGTCCGCCTATATCTTGCCTGACAGGAGAATACATGAAACCGTTACTAACCCTTGTTTTCGTGATGTTTTCTGCCGCGGTCGCCATCGCGCAGGAAAACGCTGAACCGTCCGGGCAGGCCCCGGCCGAAATCATCATTCCGGGTGAAACGGCGGATTTGAATGAATTCCTCTGGATAAAAAGGCCGCTGGTCGTCTTCGCCGACAGTCCCGCAGATCCTCGGTACACCCTACAGATGGAGTATCTGACAGAACGGCTTGAGTATCTTGACCAGCTGGATGTCGTCATCCTGACCGACACCGACCCGAACGCCGATAGTGCCCTACGCGAAAAGTTGCGCCCTCGTGGCTTCATGTTGGTACTCATGGGCAAGGACGGCACCATATACCTGCGCAAACCCCTGCCGTGGGATGTGCGTGAAATATCCCGCGTGATCGACAAGATGC
>DATFKJ010000329.1:0-2377 GCA_035268705.1 Roseovarius sp.
GCCATCGGCCCCATCCCCACCTTCGGTCTCAGGGTCATCAGGAGCGGCAAGGCCCGTGGCCCCGGCAAGGGTTGCGCCGACCAATAGGAAGAGAGCGAGAAAAGCCATGGATGCGTCCTTCATCGGGTTGCGGGGTAGGGAGAGCCCGTTGCGCCGATGGTCACGCACTTGCCGTAAAGACCGGGTAAAGTGGGAAGGTGTGAGCCCGGTGAGTTTGAGTAAAATTGACCCTAAAGCTTTCCGCCTTTAACCTGAGACATCAGCTAAAGGCGGAACGCGTGCAACAATTAAGCAGAGCACTGCATTGCGCGAAAATCTGTGACTCAGGTTTTTCGCGAAACGCTTTAGTTTCTGCAATCGAAAAAAGCCGACCCGCAGGTGACGGATCGGCCTTCAATCTTACATTATCAGTGGTTTAGCGGTTCTCGATATCCACGTAATCCCGCAGCGTTTCGCCGTGATACAGCTGACGCGGGCGACCAATTTTCAACTGTGGATCGCTGATCATTTCCTTCCACTGCGAAATCCAGCCCACGGTGCGCGACAGCGCGAAAATGGGGGTGAACATCGAGGTGGGGAAACCCATCGCCTCAAGGATGATGCCCGAGTAGAAATCGACATTCGGGAAGAGTTTCTTGTCGGTGAAATAGGGGTCGGCCAGTGCAGCCTTTTCCAGTTCCTTGGCGACCTGAAGTGTCGGGTTGTCTTCGACGCCCAGAAGATCGAGCACTTCGTCGGCGGATTGCTTCATCACCTTGGCGCGCGGATCGAAGTTCTTGTAAACCCGGTGACCAAAGCCCATCAGGCGGAAGGGATCATCCTTGTCTTTGGCCCGCGCGATATATTCGGGGATGCGATCGGGTGTGCCGATTTCCTGCAGCATCTCAAGACAGGCCTGGTTCGCGCCGCCATGCGCCGGACCCCAAAGGCAGGCGATACCCGCCGCGATACAGGCGAAGGGGTTGGCGCCCGAGGACGAGGCCAAGCGCACCGTGGAGGTGGAGGCGTTCTGCTCGTGATCGGCGTGCAGGGTGAAGATACGGTCCATCGCGCGGCTGAGGATCGGGTTCACCTCGTAATCGGCGGCGGGCACGGCAAAGCACATGCGCAGGAAGTTCGAGGCATAGTCGAGATCGTTGCGCGGATACACGAACGGCTGACCAATCGAATATTTATAGGCCATGGCCGCGATCGTCGGCAACTTGGCGATCATGCGGATCGAGGCGACCTCGCGCTGCCACGGATCGGCGATATCGGTACTGTCGTGATAAAAGGCCGACAGGGCCCCGACCACGCCCACCATGATGGCCATCGGGTGCGCATCACGACGGTAGCCACGGAACAGATACATCATCTGTTCGTGGATCATGGTGTGATTGGTCACGCGGGATTCGAAATCTTCCAGCTGTGCGGGCGAGGGCAATTCACCGTACAGCAGCAGGTAGCAGACTTCGAGATAATGCGATTTCTCGGCCAGTTGGTCGATCGGGTAACCGCGGTGCAGAAGTTCGCCCTTGCCACCGTCGATAAAGGTGATCGTGCTGTCGCAGCTTGCTGTCGAGGTAAAGCCCGGATCATACGTAAAGACACCCGCCTGCGCATATAGCTTGCGGATGTCGATCACGTCGGGGCCTGCTGTCGGCGAGTGAATGGGCAGCTCGTAGTCCTTGCCGTCAATCGTCAGCTTGGCGGTTTTGGTGCTATCGGCCATTGGGATCCTCCCTCAATCAAGCCCACGCTGTGGCGCGTCGGGGGCTGGTTAATCTAACAGCCTTTCGAGAAGGTTAACCACTCTCGCAGGCGGCATCGGTGAGCCGGGCAATCGTTTCCTCTTGCCCGAGCACGAGCATCATGTCGAACACACTCGGTGTCGCGCTGCGGCCTGCCAGTGCGGCCCGCAGGGGGCCGGCCAGCTTGCCGAATTTCATCTCATGGGCTTCCGCGAATTCCATTGCGCAGGCTTCGAGATCGTCGCGCGTCCAACTAGCATTTTGCAGCTGCGGCGTCAATTCTCTCAGTATACTACGGGATACATTATCGAGGTTCCTGGCGGCTTTCTCGTCGGGCTGAATGGGTCGATTGGACAATATAAACTCTGCTTTATCAAGGAGTTCCGGAAAGCTCTTCGCACGTTCTTTCAAGCAATACATACCCTTCTCCATCAGGGCTTTTTTTCCCTCGGACAGAGGGGTTTGGCCGGTACTCTTCAGAAATTCCTGCAATTCATGCAGCAATGCAGCATCGTCGCTCGCGGCGATGTGCTGACCACAGAGGTTGTCTAGCTTCTTGAAGTCGAAACGCGCGGGCGATTTGCCGATTCCGCCAAGGTCGAACCAGTCTTGCGCCTGAGCGTCGGTGAAAAACTCGTCGTCGCCGT
>DATFKJ010000330.1:0-9194 GCA_035268705.1 Roseovarius sp.
GTCCCGAACCTGAGCTTTGAAGACAAGAAGACTGTCGAGATGGGGGATGTGACGCTTGAGGTCTTGCACCTTGGCCCGGCGCATGGTCCCGGCGATACGCAGGTCTGGATTCCGCAGTGGGAGATCGTTATTGCCGGCGACATCGCCTTCCATGAGCGTATGCCACCGATCTTTCCCGGGGCTGATACCGACGCATGGATCGACACCTTCGACGGGCCGTTCACCGATCTGGGCGCGACCTATGTGATCCCCGGGCATGGGCACCCGACCAACATGGCGCAGGTGACGCGCTATACCTCGGATTACCTCAAGGATCTGCGCGCCAAGATCGGGGAACATCTGGACAATGGCGGCGACCTGTCCGAGGCCTATTACATCGACCAATCCGAGTGGTCGCATCTGGATACCTTCGAGGAACTGGCCACCAAGAATGCGGGCCGCGTGTTCGAGGAAATGGAATGGGAGTGAGATTTGCCACCTTCGCGCTGGGCCTTTGCCTGAGTGCGTTGCCCGCCATAGCCCAGGATGACCCGGTGCGCGATGCGGTGCTGGATTACATGGATTTCGCCACTTATCACCAAGGGATCATCCAGCCGCAGCAGTTGGATGAAACCGTGTTCAAGGTGGCCACCTTTGTTGACGCGCGCACGCCCGAGGAATTCGAGGCCGGGCATATCCCCGGCGCGGTCAACATCGACTGGCGCGCCTTTCCGGGGCAGGTGGAGGATGTGCCGGGCGACATGATCGTGGTCTATTGCAACTCTGGCACGCTATCGGCGCAGGCGGCCTTTGCTGCGCGGCTGATGGGGCATGAGCATGTGGTCATGCTGCAAGGCGGGCTTGAGGGTTGGCACAGGGACGGGGCGTATAAGCCGCAATGATGAAATGGCTTGATATGCCGCCGGTGTGGCTTTTGGGGTTCTTGGCGCTGGCATGGGTGCAGGTTACGCGCTTTGACATGGGGTTGTCGCTTGGCGGGGCCTGGGCTGACTTCATAGGTGGGCTTTTGGTGGGCGGTGGTTTGGTGCTGATCGGTTTGGCGCTGGTGGAGTTCCGCAAGCATCGCACCACCCTCATCCCCCATGAAACGCCTGAACGGATGATCCAGAGCGGGATTTTCAGCCGCACGCGCAATCCGATCTACCTTGGCGATGTCATGCTTTTGTCCGGGTTCATCCTGTTCTGGGATGCGGTTTTATCCTTGCCGCTGATTCCCATCTTCATGTGGGTGCTGGAAAAACGCTTTATCGAGCCCGAAGAAAACCGCCTTCGGCGCAGTTTTCGGATGGATTTTGCCCGCTACGCAGAGAAGACGCGGCGGTGGTTTTGACCAGATGCGACATTCCTTGCATCGAAACCGGTGGAAAAATGTGAAATAAACCGGCAAAGCTCTTACGGACACTGAATTGCGGGCCGCCTTGGCTCGACGCAACAAGAACAGGAAACGGGGGAAACGACCTTGAAGATCGGAACACCGAAGGAAGTGATGGAGGGCGAAGCGCGGGTCGCGATGACGCCCGACTCTGCGCTTCAACTTCAGAAACTTGGATACGACTGCGCCATCGAGGCCGGTGCCGGGAAAGCCGCTGGCTTTGCCGATGCCGCCTATAAAGAGGCGGGGGTCGAAGTTATCAAGACACCGGCGGCGCTCTACAAGGCCTGCGATATCGTGGCCAAGGTGCGCCCGCCGACGGAAACCGAGGCCAAGCGCCTGCGCGCAGAACAATTGCTGATCTCTTTCTTCTGGCCCGCCCAGAACGAAGAACAGATGGAGCAATTGGCCAAGAAAGGCACCTCTGTTATCGCGATGGACATGGTGCCGCGGATTTCCCGTGCGCAAAAGATGGACGCGCTGTCGTCGATGGCCAATATCGCGGGCTACCGCGCGGTGATCGAGGCGGGCAACAACTTTGGCCGCTTCTTCACCGGGCAGATCACCGCTGCCGGTAAGGTGCCGCCTGCCAAGGTGCTGGTCGTGGGCGCGGGGGTGGCCGGATTGGCCGCCATCGGTACCTCGACCTCGCTGGGCGCTGTGACCTATGCCTTCGACGTGCGCCCCGAAGTGGCCGAACAGGTCGAATCAATGGGTGCCGAGTTCGTTTACCTCGATTTCGAGGAAGAACAGCAGGATGGCTCTGGCACAGGTGGCTATGCGGCCCCGTCCTCCCCTGAGTTCCGCGAGGCGCAGCTTACCAAGTTCCGCGAACTGGCGCCCGAGGTGGATATCGTCATCACCACGGCCCTGATTCCCAACCGTGAAGCGCCCGAGCTTTGGACCGAGGATATGGTCAAGTCGATGAAGCGCGGCAGCGTGATCGTCGATCTGGCCGCCGAAAAAGGCGGCAACTGCAAGCTGACGGTGATGGATGACAAGATCGTCACCGACAACGGCGTCACGATAATCGGCTATACCGACTTCCCCTCGCGCATGGCTACGCAATCGTCCAGCCTTTATGCCACCAACATCCGCCACATGATGACCGACCTGACGCCGGAAAAAGACGGGCAGGTCAACCAAGACATGGAGGATGACGTGATCCGCGGGGCCACCGTGGCGCACGCAGGCGAAGTCACATTCCCGCCGCCGCCCCCCAAGGTGGCCGCAATCGCCGCTCAACCCAAAAAGGAAGAGCCGAAAGAGCTGACGCCGGAGGAAAAGCGCGCGCAGGAAGTCGCCGCTTTCAAGCAGCAGACCAAGAACCAAGTCACGCTTCTGGGCGTGGGCGCGCTTCTGGTGTTGTCCGTGGGCCTGATCGCGCCCGCCAGCTTCATGCAGCACTTCATCGTTTTCGTCCTGTCGGTCTTTGTCGGCTTCCAGGTGATCTGGGGCGTCAGCCACAGCTTGCACACGCCGCTGATGGCGGTGACGAATGCCATCTCCTCGATCATCATTCTGGGGGCGCTGATGCAGATCGGCTCCTCCTCGGTGCTGATCACCATTCTGGCCGCGCTTTCGGTCTTCATGGCCGCGATCAACATTTTCGGCGGCTTCCTCGTGACACGGCGCATGCTCGCCATGTTCCAGAAATCCTAAGGAGGTAGGCACAATGGACTTCGGATTTACCATTGCGGCCTACGTGGTCGCGGCAGTTCTCTTCATCCTCAGCCTTGGCGGGCTGTCAGGACAGGAAAGCGCCAAACGCGCGGTGTGGTACGGGATCGTCGGCATGGCAATCGCCATCGTCGCCACCCTCATTGGGCCGGGGCAGGGGCTTTGGCTTCTGTCACTGATCCTGATCGCGGGTGGTGGCGCCATTGGCTACCAATTGGCAACACGGGTGCAGATGACCCAGATGCCCGAATTGGTGGCGATCATGCACAGCCTTGTTGGCCTGGCTGCCGTGTTCGTGGGCTTCAACGCGCATATCGAACTGGGCCGGGTGGCCGAGGCTTTCGTGGGCGAGGGCCTGCAATTCCCGCGCCCCGAGGATGTGACAGCCGAGGCCGCAGCCTTTGCCAAGACCTTCTCGGGCTTTGCCGCCATCGTCGCCAAGAAGACCGCCGTCGAGGTGGGCATTCTGCGCGTCGAACTGGTGCTGGGTGTCTGGATCGGGGCCGTGACCTTCACCGGGTCGGTCATCGCCTATGGCAAGCTGGCTGGTAAGGTCGACTCGGCGGCGAAAAAGCTGCCGGGTGGTCATATCCTGAATGCAGGGGCGGCGGGCCTGTCGCTGATCTTTACCATCATGTACCTTAGTGGCTCGGGCGGTTGGACGCTGATCCTGCTGACGCTTCTGGCGCTGTTCATCGGCTATCACCTGATCATGGGGATCGGCGGCGCCGACATGCCCGTGGTGGTCTCCATGCTCAACAGCTACTCGGGCTGGGCGGCAGCGGCCATCGGCTTCAGCCTTGGCAACGACCTGCTGATCGTGGTGGGCGCGCTTGTCGGCTCGTCCGGTGCGATCCTGTCCTACATCATGTGCAAGGCGATGAACCGCTCGTTCATCAGCGTGATCCTTGGCGGCTTCGGCGGCGCGTCTGGCCCGGCGGCAGAGGTCGAAGGCGAACAGGTGGCCATCGACGTCGACGGCGTGGCACAGGCCCTTGATGAGGCGGATTCAGTCATCATCGTGCCCGGCTACGGCATGGCCGTGGCCCAAGCCCAGCAAGCGGTCAGCGAGCTGACCAACAAGCTGCGCGGGCAGGGCAAATCGGTGCGGTTTGCGATCCACCCCGTCGCGGGGCGTCTGCCGGGGCACATGAACGTGCTTCTGGCCGAGGCGAAGGTTCCTTACGACATCGTGCTGGAGATGGACGAGATCAACGACGACTTCCCGGATACGGATGTTGTCATCGTCATCGGCTCGAACGACATCGTGAACCCCGCCGCCCAAGACGACCCCAACAGCCCTATCGCCGGTATGCCGGTGCTGGAGGTCTGGAAGGCGAAAAACGTCTTCGTGTCGAAGCGGGGCCAAGGCACCGGCTATTCCGGCATCGAGAACCCGCTGTTCTTCAAGGAGAACACGCGGATGTTCTATGGCGACGCCAAGGACAGCATGTCGGCCCTTCTGGGCAAGATCGGCTGAGCCTTGCGACTGTGAAGATTTGAAAAGGGCGCCCCCGGTGGGCGCCCTTTTTGTTGTAGTTTTGGAGAATGCGAGCAGCCGCGCCCAAGACGACGCGCGCGGTGGCGTTTGAACCCGCATGGGCGGGCGTACTTTATGGTTGCTGTGTCCGTAGGACCTTGGGCGGCGCTCTGTTGTTGCTAAAAAGCCGCCGCGTCCGAGCGCGTCGTCTTTGGCGCGGCGGGCTTCGCCCTTGATTCCGCGCCTGCACATTAAACCGAGGGCAAGATGCCCAACCCCTGTGCAGTATACCATTGTATTCCCGTAAATCATTGGTTTGACAGAAAAATTCGGTTTCTCTCAAGTCGCCTTCACGTTACCCTGCCGCCAAACCACCCCGGAGAGCGCCCCATGCCGCCCATCGAAGACCACCCGCTGCGCTATCGTTTGGCCAATGAATTGCACGCGCGGCCTTTCCCCTCGATGCAGGTGCCGACGACCGCCGCCTATCTGGCCATCAAGCGCCCCGAGGGTGCGGCGGCGCGCGACCGGCAGGCCGATATGGACCACCTGATTGCCCTGCTGGACCGGCATGGCGCATCCCACCCGCAACCCGGCGCCACGCATTATTTCGGACGCATCGGGCGGCATATGCTCAAATGGGAAAGCCATACCGAGTTCGTGACCTACACCGCCTTCACCGATGGCCTGAGCGCGCGGCCTTTCGACCCCGCCGATTTCGAGGTCTTCCCTGAAGATTGGCTGGAGGACGCTCCCGGCGTGCGGATGACCTCGGCCCTCATTCGCGTCAGCCCGTGGAAGAACAAGGACACCGTCCGCCAGCAAATCGCCGAATGGTTTGTGCCCGAAAGCGTCGCGGTGGCCCGCGTGCTGGACGATGCCGCAGTTGTGGCGGGGGATTTCCGCATTGATCCGGCAGGCCACCTGCGCTTTGCCGTCACCGTCGCCCCCGATACCGGGCAACGCCGGGTGGGCCGGGTGATCCAACGCCTGTGCGAGATCGAGACCTACAAGGCGATGTCGATGCTGGGCTTTTCAAGGGTCCGCGAGATGGGCCCGCGCATGGGCGAGTTGGACAGTCAGCTCAGCCAGATGATCGGCGATATGACCGGCCCCGCCACCCGCGCCGAGGACACGCTCAAAAGCCTGCTGTCGATCTCGGCCGAGTTGGAGGCGATGGTGGCGCAGTCCTCCTACCGTTTCGGGGCCACCGCCGCCTATGAGCAGATCGTCAATCAGCGGATCGCGGTTCTGCGCGAGGAACGCTTCGAGGGGCGGCAGACCTTTTCGGAATTCATGATGCGGAGGTATGAGCCCGCGATGCGCACAGTTAAATCCACCAAGGAGCGGCTGGACGCCATGTCGGACCGCGCCATCCGCGCGGGCGAGTTGCTCCGAACGCGGGTAGACGTGGAGCGCAGCGCCCAGAACCAGGCGCTTTTGGAAAGCATGAACCAACGCGCTGACATGCAATTGCGCCTGCAAAAGACGGTCGAGGGGCTGTCGGTGGTGGCGATCAGCTATTACGCCGTATCCTTGGCGGGTTACCTGCTTTATCCATTGGCGGCTGTGCTGGGGCTGAGCAAGGGGATGATCACAGCGCTTGTGACCTTGCCGGTGGTGGGACTGGTCTGGTGGATGATCCGCCGCATCCGCGAGAAAATGGAGTAGGGGCACCGCCGATTTCTTGAAAAGAAATCGGTCCGAAATCTTTTAAAGATTTCGGTTGCCCGGTTTTCAGATAGACCAAGAGGGTGCGCATGAATGCGCACCCTACGGATGGTGAGCCCCGCTTACCCGATCACATCCAGAACCGTGCCGAAGGTGATCCGCGCAACCTTCACCAGATCGCTCAACGGTACGCATTCATCCGGCTGATGGCAGCGGCGGAAGTCGCCTGCGCCGTAGTTCACGCAAGGAATGCCCGCATCCACCACGAAATTGCGCATGTCGCTGCCATAGGGAGGCCCCCAGATGCGTGGCTCTACCTGACCCACCTCGCGGATATTGCGCGACAAGACCTGCACCAGATCGCTGTCGAGCGGGGTCTCGGTCGCCTCGTTGAGGTCCACGAATGTCACCTCGCCGCGCACCCCCTCGCGCCCGCCGATGGCCCGCGCCAGCCTTTCGCGCAGATCCTCGCCCACGGCCTCCACGCTTTCATGCGGCAGCATCCGCCGATCCACCAGCATCTCGGCCCGCCGCGCGCGGGAATTATGGGTCTTTCCCGCCGTCGCTTGCGTCACCCGCGCGGCGGGGCTGTCCAGCAGGTGATGCTTTTGCTGGCAAACCTCAGCGTGCAGCGCCTCGACCTCTGCCATGAAGCGCTGCACCACATGCATCACGTCCGGGGCGTCCGCGGCACTCAGCCCGCAATGCGCCGATGGCCCCTCAACCTCGACCCTGTACCAGCAGGCCCCGCGTGTGCCGGGGCCGATCTGGCTGTCGGTGGGTTCCATGGTGATCGCCATATCCCCGGTATAGCCTTTGGCCAGCAGGGTCCTGGTGCCCGGCTCGTCGGTTTCTTCGCCCATCGGGAAGTGCGCCATGAGGGTGCCGGGAAGCCCCGCGTCACTGTCGTGCAGCGCCTTCAGCATCGCCATGATCGAGGCGAGTGAGCCCTTCATGTCACAGGTGCCAAGCCCGTAGAGCAAATCGCCCTCTTGGCTACCCTCGAAGGGTGGCTTGGTCCAGCGCGCTTCGTCCCCAGGCGGGACGGTATCCATATGGGCATTGAGGATGAACACCGGCCCATCGCCCGCGCCGCGCACCCATGCCACCACCTGTGGGCGCTCGGGCTCGGGCTCGGGGACCAAGTCCACCTCGATACCCCAAGCGGTCAGCGTGTCGTGGATGAAACGCGCGCATGCCGCTTCCTGCCCCGGTGGGTTGACCGTCGGGATGGCCACCAATTTCTTGGTCAGATCCAGGATCAGCTCGGCATCCAGTGCCGCCAGAATGTCGGATTTCGCGCGATTATCCACGATGCCCTCCCGTTGCCAAACAGGGGCCACTATGAAGCGCATTGAGCGGAAGGCAACCCCGCCGCGCGGCGGTCTTACTCGCCCTCGCGGTCCTGCGGCGCGTCCGGGTCGGGCTGTCCTATACCCTTGAAGACGAACTTGAAGGGCAGAATCCACACCACGCCAAGGGAGACATAGATCAGGAACTCCAACCAGATCGCCGGGCGGTCAAAGAGGTTCACCACCGTGACCGCCGCCACGACATAGGCCGGCATCCCGATCAACAGGATCACAAGGGACCAGCGCTTGCGCGCCTTGTAACTCAGGGCCATTTTGCCTCCGATCGTGTCAGTCCGCGAAGGGGTCGGTGACAAGGATCGTGTCATCCCGCTCCGGTGACGTCGAGAGTAGCGCGACAGGGCAGTCGATCAACTCTTCCACGCGGCGGACGTATTTGATCGCATTGGCGGGCAGGTCGGCCCAGCTGCGCGCGCCTTCGGTGGATTCGCTCCAGCCCGGCATTTCCTCGTAGATGGGCACGCACCGCGCCTGTTCCTCGGCCGCCGTCGGCAAGTAGTCCATTCGCTTGCCGTCAAGGTCATAGCCGACACAGATTTTCAGCGTCTCGAACCCGTCCAGAACATCCAGCTTGGTCAGGGAAATCCCGTTCACGCCGCTGGTGGCGCAGGTCTGGCGCACCAGAACCGCGTCGAACCAGCCGCAGCGCCGCTTGCGGCCCGTGGTGGTGCCAAACTCGTGGCCGCGTTCGCCAAGGCGCTGACCGTCGTCATCGTTCAGTTCCGTGGGAAAGGGGCCTTCGCCGACGCGGGTGGTATAGGCCTTCACGATGCCCAGCACGAAATCAATCGAGCCGGGGCCGATGCCGGTGCCGGTGGCCGCTTGCCCCGCGATCACGTTCGAGGAGGTGACAAACGGGTAAGTGCCGAAATCAATGTCCAGAAGCGCGCCCTGCGCGCCTTCGAAAAGGATACGTTTTCCCGCGCGGCGCTTTTCGTTCATCACCTTCCAGACGGGGCCGGCGTATTGCAGGATCTGCGGCGCGACCTCCAGCAATTGTTCGATGAGGGCGTCGCGGTCGATCGGCTCCACGCCCAGACCCTTGCGCAGCGGGTCGTGGTGCTGCAACGCGCGGTCCACCCGCGCCTCCAGTGTGGCGCGGTCGGCCAGATCGGCCACCCGGATCACCCGCCGGCCCACCTTGTCCTCATAGGCCGGGCCGATGCCACGGCCCGTGGTACCGATCTTGGTGCCCTTGCTGGCGGCTTCTTCTCGGGCGCGGTCAAGCTCGCCGTGATAGGGCAGGATCAACGGCGTGTTTTCCGCGATCATCAGGGTTTCGGGCGTGATTTCAACGCCTTGGGCGCGGATCGTCTCGATCTCGTTCAGCAGGTTCCACGGGTCCAGCACCACGCCATTGCCGATGACCGACAGTTTTCCGCCCCGCACCACGCCCGAGGGCAGGGCATGCAGCTTGTACACCTTGCCGTCGATTACAAGCGTATGGCCCGCGTTATGGCCGCCTTGAAAGCGCGCGATGACATCGGCGCGCTCGCTCAGCCAATCCACGATCTTGCCTTTTCCCTCGTCACCCCATTGGGCGCCCACGACGACGACGTTTGCCATGATGATCCTCTTGCATGATGCTGCGGGTCAAAACCCGGCACCGTATAGCGAATGC
>DATFKJ010000331.1:0-26807 GCA_035268705.1 Roseovarius sp.
GATACCCGCCTTGCCGCGGCCCTGCTGGATCAGGAAGAAACCGAGACAAGCCTTGCCGACCGCGACGCCCGCATCGCCGCTTTGGAGGACGAGTTGCGCCAAGCCGAAACCGGCGCAAGCGAGGCCAATGCCGATCTGGCCTCCCTGCGCGCCGAGTTGGAGGCCACCAAGGCGCGCCTCGCCGAAGTTGTCGCGCAAAGCACCATCGCCGAGACGCAGGCAATGGAGGCTGAGGAGGTGCGCGCGCAACTGACCCGCGCCCTTGCCGCCAAGGAAGCCGCCGAAGCCGACGCCGCCGAAACACTGACCGAGGCCGAGGAACGCGCCGCCCTTCTGGCCCAAGCCCGCGCGGAACTGGCCGAGCAAGAAGAGATCGCAACCGAGGCCCAGAAACAGCAGGCCCTGCTCAACCGTCAGGTTTCGGCCCTGCGGGAACAACTGGGCCAGCTACAGGCGCTTCTGGATGATGCAAAGGCGCGGGAGGCGGCGCAGAACGTGCAGATTCAATCATTGGGCCGGGACCTCAACACCGCCCTTGCCCGCGCCGCTGCCGAGGAACGCGCCCGCCGCGAAGCCGAGGAAGAGCGCGCCCGATTGCTGGAAGAGCAAAACCGCAACCTCGAAAAATACCGCTCGGAATTTTTTGGCCGGTTGCGCGATCTGCTGGGGTCGCAGGAAGGCGTGCGAATCGTCGGGGACCGCTTTGTTTTTTCCTCTGAAGTGCTGTTCGCCCCGGGTGAGGCTGACCTCTCCGCGAGTGGTGAACGCGAGATTGCCAAGGTCGCGGGTATCCTTCGCAACGTGATCAGCGACATCCCCGAGGGCATTGATTGGGTCCTGCAAGTGGATGGGCATACCGATGACGTCCCCATCCGGCGCGGTGCGGAATTCGCCGACAACTGGGAGCTGAGCCAAGCAAGGGCGCTTTCGGTGGTGCGCTATATGATTGACTTCCTTGGCCTGCCACCCGAGCGGCTGTCGGCCAATGGCTTTGGGCAATATCAACCGGTGAACCCCGCCGACACGTCCGAGGCCCGCGCGCAAAACCGGCGGATCGAGTTGAAATTCACCGGCAAGTAAGGCGCGGCGCCTTATGGTGCGCATTCATGCGCCCCGCACCGAATTCATTCAAGAATTCGGTTTCGGAAGGGGCTCAGGCCGGTTGCCGGACGCCGCGTTGATCGACGAGGAAATCGGTGATCATCGCGCCGATCCACATGCACAGAAGCGCCAGCCACGCGGTGCCCGCAAAGACCGAGCCGCCGGTGACGCCGTTGCCGATGGCGCAACCGCCCGCCAGCATTCCGCCGAAACCCATGAACGCGGCGCCGGTGATGGCGCGGCGCATGTTGGCCTCATCCTCGAAGCCTTGGAACTTGAACTCCTTCGTGAACCACGAGGCGAGGAAGGAGCCAAGGAAGACGCCCGGCACGAGGCCGATGTCGAACTCCAGCACGGCGGTGTTGTTCAGGAAGAACATCAGCGTATTGGCCGATGGGCCGGTGAAGGTGGCGCTTTCGATGGGCACCGGATCGAAGGCGATCTGCGCCAGCGAGAAGGTCGAGACCCAGCCGACGGCCACGGCAAAGCCGACGCCCGAGGCGAAGACAAGGCGCGAGAGGCCGATCTTGTTGTGGATCGACACGGCGAAGGCGATGAGGGCCACGATGATGCCGAAGATCAGCCCGCTGATTTGCGGCAGGCCGAGGGTGGCCAGAAGGTCCATGTTGTGGCCGCCCGAGGTAATGGACAGCGCGGCGAGTTTGTCGCGCGCAGGGGCGAGCCAGCCGGTGAGGGTCATTTGCGCGACGACAGCGAAAACGAGGCCCGAGATGACAGAGCGCAGGTTGCCGGTGGCGGCCAGCACCAGAAGGCGGCCCGAGCAGCCGCGCGCCAGCACCATGCCGACGCCGAAAAGCAGGCCGCCGATCACCGCACCCGACCAACTGCCGGGGATGGCCATGATGCGCGAATCCTCGGCCCGGAACAGGCCCAGCATCTGCGCGCCCTGCACCCAGATCACGGCGGTGGAGAATGTCAGTAGCCACACGGCGACCTTGTCGCCCATCTGACCGCGGGCAAATTCCACTGTGGCCGCGCGCAGGCAAAAGCGCGAGCGTTGCGCCGCGACGCCGAAGATCACGCCGGTCAGCAGGCCCAGAAGGGCGGCGGCCGGGGCTTCGCCGATGCGTTCCACGAGGGTCAGGAGGTCCATTGCATATGCCTTTCGATCGTTGGGCGGGGTTTTGCATGCTGGTATTTGAATGTCATTGATCCAGATCAGATGCGGGTGCCTTGCCCCCTCGCCAAGCGAAGCGGATGAGCGTAAAGGGAAGGCATGAGCAAGACCACGCCCCTTGATGACGCCCGCACGTTACCGCTTTGGCGGCGGCCTGTGACGTTGCTGTTCCTGATGGCGGCAGCGATGCCGGTGGCCTTTGCGACGTGGTCGGCGCTTTTGAATAATTTCGTGATCGAGGCGGCGAATTTCGATGGCTCTGACATCGGGTGGCTGCATACGGTGCGGGAAATTCCGGGGTTCTTCGCCATCGGGGTGATTGCCCTGATCATCTTTATCCGCGAGCAGGTTCTGGGGCTGGTGTCCTTGGTGATGCTGGGGGTGGCGACGGCCCTGACGGCGCAATTCCCGTCCTTGGGGGGCATTCTGACCATCACGCTGCTAAGCTCGATCGGGTTTCATTACTATGAAACGGTCAACCAGTCGCTTCAGTTGCAGTGGCTTGACAAGTTGCGCGCGCCGAAGGTTCTGGGCTGGTTGGTGGCGGCCGGGTCTGGGGCGACCTTGGTGGCTTACCTTCTGATCGTGATGACGTGGGAGGCCTTGGGCCTGACTTATAACACGGTCTATATGCTGGCCGGTGGATTTACCGCCTTGGTCGCGGTCTTTTGCCTCTTTGCCTATCCGCAGTTCGAGGCGCCCAATCCGCAGGTCAAGCGCATGGTGCTGCGGCGGCGGTATTGGCTGTATTATGCATTGCAGTTCATGGCCGGTGCGCGGCGGCAGATTTTCGTGGTGTTCGCCGGCTTCATGATGGTCGAGAAATTTGGTTTCGAGGTGCATGAAGTCACGGCGCTTTTCCTGATCAACCTTGTGGCCAACATGGTGTGCGCACCTTTGATGGGGCAGGCGGTGTATCGCTATGGCGAGCGGCGGACCCTGATCTTTGAATATGCCGGGCTGGCGCTGGTGTTCCTGGCCTATGGCGGGATTTACTGGTTTGGGTGGGGCGTGGTTCTGGCCGCTGTTCTGTACGTGGTGGACCATCTGTTGTTCGCGCTGGCGCTAGCGCTGAAGACCTATTTCCAGAAGATCGCCGACCCCGGCGATATCGCGCCCACGGCTGCGGTGGCCTTTACGATCAACCATATCGCGGCGGTATTCCTGCCTGCCTTGCTTGGGTACCTATGGCTGGTCTCGCCTGCGGCAGTGTTTCTTTTGGCGGCGGGGATGGCCACCGTATCGTTGGCGCTGGCCTTTTTGATTCCGCGTCATCCCGAGCCGGGGCATGAAACGATCCTGAGCCCGGCCGCACCGGCGCCGGCAGAATAACTCCAAGACGAAAGGAGCAACTATGCCCACATTCACCGCCTTGACGACGCTTGAGGGAAAAGAGGCCGCCGAGGCGCTTGGCGCAGATATGGAGGGGCTGACGCCGGAACCGACCGGCGTGGGAATCTTTGAGATCGAGGACGGCTCGGGCCTGTGGGAAGTCGGCGGTTATTTCGACGAGGCCCCGGACCAAGCGGGGTTGGCGCTTTTGGCGACCATGCACGGGGCGAAATCCTTTGCGGTCTCGGAACTGCCCGAGGAGGATTGGGTGGCCAAGGTCCGGCGGGAATTGGTGCCGGTGGAAGCGGGGCGCTTCTTTGTCTATGGCAGTCACGATGCCGACAAGGTGCCGCAAGGGTGCGAGCCGCTGTTGATCGAAGCGGCGATGGCCTTTGGTACCGGGCATCATGGCACGACGCAGGGCTGCCTACGGGCGCTGGACCGTTTGGCGAACGAGGGCTTTACCGGCCAATCGGTGATCGACGTGGGCTGTGGCACCGCCGTTCTGGCGATGGGCGCGGCGCGAATCTGGCCCGGTGAGGTGCTGGCCAGCGATATTGACGAGGTGGCCGTGGAGGTGGCGCGCGCCAACGTGATGGCCAATGGCCTTGAAGGCCGGGTCACGTGCCTTGAGGCGGCGGGGCTGGAGAATGCCGAGATTCAGGCGGCGGCGCCCTTCGATCTGATCTTTGCCAATATCCTGAAAGGGCCACTTATCGAGCTTGCGCCGGGACTGACCGCGAATCTGGTACCCGGGGGGGTGTTGATTCTATCGGGACTCCTGAATGAGCAGGCGGACGAGGTCGTGGCGGTTTATTCCCAGAACGGAAACAGTGTAGCGCATCGCGAAGAAATTGGTGACTGGACGACGCTAACGCTTAGAAAAAGCGTGTAAAAACAAGGTAAAAATGCGCCTTTTCGTGGCGCGCGCCCAATTGCTGCCACATTTCAAACCTATTTTGAACTTGAACGCGGTGGGGGCCGGTTCAAACAGGATCGCTAGTAAAATGAACGATGCTGCCAAGTCATACAAGGCATTCGATGCGCGCCTTAAAGGAATAGCGAAGCGCAAGACGCGTCTTGAGCGTGGGTACAAAAGCCAAGTCTCCAGAGATGGCTTGATTATCTTTCGCCCACAAAAGCGCGCCATCTCGCCGCGAGTCTCGTTTCGGGGTCTTTTTTACCTCGTTTTCGGGTTCTTTCTGTTCAAGGGTATGATCATGGCCCACTTGGGCGGCACGATTTACGCCGAGCGCGTTACGGCCCTTCAGGAAGGCACGTTCATCGAGCAAGCGGGCGGGTTCGTGATGCAGCCCGATCGGGTCACTCAGGCGATTGCAACGCAGTTGCGGCCCTTCCTCAAGCGTTAAGGTTTTCGGGTATCGGTAAGCTGTAACGAGTTTTCGGGTTCTTTCTTTGCTTCTCTCAATGCAAAAAGCCCTGCGCGGTGGTCCCGGCGCAGGGCTTTTTCTTTGGTCAGGTGCCGAATGCGCTTATTGCGCTTGGGCCACGCGGTCGATATCGGCGCGGTTCAGGCCGATGTCTTCGAGTTCGCGATCGGTCAGGGCCGAAAGCGCCTTGCGGGTGGCGCGGGCGTCTTTCCATGCGGAGATGGCGGCGAAGACGGCGACGAAGCGGCTACCAAAGCCGGCGGTGGCGGTGTTCGGGCGTGCAATGCTAAGATCGGCCATGGGATAGGCTCCTTCTTGTAGGCGTGTTTTCAGGGGGGCGGAGGTGTCTCCGTCATTGATATGGCACTTAGGGGGGCGGCCCTTTGCCCACAAGTTAGTCTTTTTGCATAATCCTTATGCAGTTTGTGCATAGCTTGTTTATTGGGCGATTTCGCGCGCGCCACGCTTTTGTCTTGGGTTTTGTTCTTGTTTCGTGCTAACCCTTTAGAAAACCAAAGGGCAGGGCAGTGATATGCGGGTTTTGGGCATCGACCCCGGATTGCGGAACCTCGGCTGGGGCGTGATCGACGTCGAGGGCAGCCGGTTGAGCCATGTGGCCAATGGGGTGTGCCGCTCGTCCGGGGGCGAGTTATCGGAGCGCTTGCTGTCGCTTTATGTTCAGCTGACCGAGATTTTCGCGACATATGCGCCGCAGGCAGCGGCGGTGGAGCAAACCTTCGTCAACAAGGATGGGGCTGGCACACTGAAGTTGGGCCAAGCGCGGGGCGTTGCCCTGTTGGTGCCTGCGCAACGAGGGCTGTCGGTTGGGGAGTATGCCCCCAACACGGTCAAGAAGACCGTTGTAGGCGTAGGCCATGCCAGCAAGGATCAGATCGGCCATATGGTGAAGGTGCAATTGCCCGGTGTCGATTTGGCCGGGCCGGACGCGGCGGATGCCTTGGCGATTGCGATCTGTCATGCGCATCATGCGCGGTCGCGTGCTTTTCAGGAGGTGCGGGCATGATCGGGCGTTTGGCAGGCCGGATTGATTACCGCGCGGCGGATCATGTTCTGATCGACGTGAAGGGGGTTGGCTATCTTGTGTATTGCTCGGACCGGACCTTGCAGGCTTTGCCCGGAGTAGGCGAGCACGTGGCGCTTTATACTGACCTTCTGGTGCGTGAGGACTTGTTGCAGCTTTATGGCTTTACCACGCTGGCCGAGAAGGAGTGGCACCGTTTGTTGATGAGCGTGCAGGGGGTTGGGGCCAAGGCTTCGCTTGCCA
Source organism: Roseovarius sp. (assembly GCA_035268705.1). Lineage (GTDB taxonomy): Bacteria > Pseudomonadota > Alphaproteobacteria > Rhodobacterales > Rhodobacteraceae > Roseovarius. The sequence goes on from DATFKJ010000331.1 coordinate 6,248, forward strand.
TTCTGGGCACGCTTGGGCCGGATGGTGTGGGCCGGGCGATTGCGCTGGGCGACTGGAACGCGGTGAAGGCGGCCAAGGGGATCGGCCCCAAGACGGCGCAGCGGGTGGTCAACGAGTTGAAGGACAAGGCGCCCGAGGTCATGGCCATGGGCGCGGCGGGGTCCGCCCCCGCGCAGGCCCCTGTGCCCGAGGGTGATGTGATCGAACCGGTGGCGGCCACTGCCCCGCCTGCCGCTGTCGCGCCACGGGGCCAAGCGCAGGCCGAAGCATTGTCGGCGCTGGGCAATCTGGGCTATGCGCCCGGTGAGGCGGCGGGGGCCGTGGCACAGGCGGCGGGCGATGCGCCCGAGGCCAGCACGGCGGAGTTGATCCGCGCCGCTTTGAAGCTGTTGGCACCGAAGGGGTAAGCGATGGATCAGCCCGACCCGACCCTGCGCCCCGATCCTTTGCCTGAGGATGCCGACCGCAGCCTGCGCCCGCAGGCCTTGGAGGATTTCATCGGGCAGGCGGAGGCGCGCGCCAACCTCAAGGTTTTCATCCAGTCGGCCCGCCAACGCGGCGAGTCGATGGACCATACGCTGTTTCACGGGCCGCCCGGTCTGGGCAAGACGACCTTGGCGCAGATCATGTCGAAGGAATTGGGGGTCGGGTTTCGCATGACCTCGGGGCCGGTATTGGCCAAGGCGGGGGATCTGGCGGCGATCCTGACCAATCTGGAACGCAATGACGTGCTTTTCATCGACGAGATTCATCGATTGAATCCGGTGGTCGAGGAAGTGCTGTACCCCGCGATGGAGGATTTCGAGCTTGATCTGGTGATCGGTGAGGGACCAGCGGCGCGGACGGTGCGGATCGAATTGCAGCCCTTTACGCTGGTGGGGGCGACGACGCGGTTGGGGCTGTTGACCACGCCCTTGCGGGATCGGTTCGGCATTCCGACGCGGTTGCAGTTCTACACCGAGGACGAGTTGCACGAGATCGTCACGCGCAATGCCATTCGCATGGGCGCCCCTGCGGACAGTGCAGGTGCAAGAGAGATTGCCCGGCGGTCGCGCGGCACGCCCCGGATTGCCGGGCGCTTGTTGCGCCGGGTGGTGGATTTTGCCGTGGTCGAGGGCGATGGCACGATCACCAAGGCGCTGGCCGATGGGGCGCTGACGCGGCTGGGGGTGGATAACCTTGGGCTGGACGGGGCCGACCGGCGGTATCTGCGCTTGATTGCCGAGGCGTATCAGGGCGGCCCGGTGGGGATTGAAACCATGAGCGCAGCCCTGTCGGAAAGCCGGGATGCACTTGAAGAGGTGATTGAACCCTTCCTGTTGCAGCAGGGGCTTATTCAGCGCACGCCGCGTGGCCGGATGCTGGCGCAAGGCGGCTGGCGGCATCTGGGTATGGCCCCGCCGAAAGCGGCGGGTCAGAACGATTTGTTCGGGAAATAGGGCAAGGCGCTTCGAAGCGCCTTGGGGAAGCGCCTTTTGCAAGGCGCTTGTGGCCGCGTTTCGAAACGCCGTGATCCAAGGCCTTTCGAAAGGCCTTGGCCGGTCTGTTAGTCGAACTTGCCCGAGGGGGCGAGGACGGTGGCTTCGCCGATCAGGACTTTCTTGCCGTTCACGAGGCAGCGGCAATCGAGTTGCACGCGGCGTTTGCCGTGGTCGATGCCGATCACCTCAACCTCGGCAAGGACGGTGTCGCCGGGACGGACGGGGCCGAGAAACTTGAGGGTTTGGCCCATGTAGACGGTGCCGTGTCCGGGCAGTTGCTCGCCAATCACCGCCGAGATCAGGCCAGCGGTCAGCATACCGTGGGCGATGCGGCCTTCGAAGATGGTATCCTGAGCATAATCGTCATCAAGATGGACCGGGTTCCGGTCGGTCGAAACCTGCGCGAACATCTCGATATCCTCGTCGGTCACCACTTTGCGCAGATTGCGCGTCATGCCCATCTCGATCTCTTCGATGGTGATGGTTCCGCGTGGCATGTTATCCAACATTCGACCCTCCTGAATTGGTCGCTTGGGTAATTTTACGACGCCTTGGCGTGCAATGTTGGAACTTTATTACTTTGCAGGCGCAGAAAAGCAAGGGCTTTTTTGTTAGCGCAGATGACCAATGGTATAGGTTGGGTTGGATTTTTCCTTTTCGATATAAGCCTTTAACGCGTCGTCGTCGGGTTGGTGCGACGTTTTGGTTTCCTTGGCCGCAAGCCCGCCGGAAATGAAAAGGGAATCGATGTTCTCGCCCATCGCGCCAGCGATGTCGGTGTGGATGCCGTCGCCAATCGCCAGAATCGCATCATTGGGCACGTCATGGCCAAGGGCCGCAAGGCGGCGGCGCGCAAGATCGTAGATTGGCGGATGAGGTTTGCCGAAATAGAGGCTTTCGCCCCCCATCTCGGTATAAAGTCGCGCCAAGGCCCCGGCGCAGTATTCGCGGTGGTCGCCACGATCGACCACGATATCAGGGTTGGCGCAGAGGAATTTCATGCCCTTTTGCTTGGCATAGAGGAATTGCGGGCGCATTTCGGCCGGATCGTCGGTGGGATCGAAGGGTCCAGTGCAGACGATGCCTTCGGCCTCGTCCAGTGGCACACATTGGATGTTGGCGGGGTTTTCGATCAGGTTCATCGGCTCGAAGAACTTGCTGTCGCGGTCCTCACCGATGAAGAAGACCTTCTCGCCCACAACCCCGCGGAACATGGCGGCGCGGGCGCTGTCGCCGGAGGTGGCGATGGAATCCCATGCCTCCTCCGGGACGCCGAAGGTTTTAAGCTGTTTTTCGACGCCTTGGCGGGCGCGGGGGGAATTGGTGACAAGGATGACGACGCCGCCTTGTTCGCGGTATTGCAGAAGGGCGGTCACGGCCTCGGGGAGGGCCTTGACCCCGTTGTGTACACAGCCCCAGAGGTCAACGAACAGGGCCTCGTAGCGGTCGGAAATCTCGGAAAGGGCGGAAATCACTTGTGTCATGTCGGGGCGCGTCCGGTTGTGGTATCTCTTGCCTTGGTATGTCAGGGGGCGACGCAGATTTCCAGTTGCGAATTTGCGCCCTAGAGTGGCCTTTTTCCTTTGCTCCACTATCATACTGAGTGGCAAGAAAAATTGACGCGCAGGCCCGGTGTTGTCGGGTCCGGACGGAACGGTGGACCAATGATGAGCTTGGACGGTGCAGAATGAGTGCGGCAAGGGATGCCTTTATCAATGCCATGCGGCAGGTGGCGTCGACTGTGACGGTGGTAACAACCGACGGCCCGGCGGGCCGGGCGGGGGCCACGGTAAGCGCCTTTACGTCGTTGTCGGCAGACCCACCCTCGCTTCTGGTGTGCCTGAAGGATGATAGCCGGATCGCGAAGGCGGTGCGAGACAATGGCGTGTTCTGCGTCAATGTCTTGCCCGAGGATGCTGTCAAAGTTGCCCAGAGCTTTGCCGGGGCTTACGACGAAAAACAGCCCGACCGGTTTGCAGGTATTACGGTATCGGATACGGAATTTGGCCCGATCTTGCCACGGGCGACGGCGTTCACCTGTTCGTTGGACCGGACGGTGGGCCATGGGACGCACGAAATTTGCATCGGCTCGGTCACCGGGATTTCCAACGCCGGAGAGGCGCCTTTGGCTTATATGCACGGATCATTCCACGTGGTGCGGCCCAAGCGGGCGGTGTAGACCGCCGGGTCTTGGCATATGAGCGAAACGAAAAAGGGGCGCCCGGTGTGGGCGCCCCTTCGTGTTTCAGGTTGGTGATGTTTATTTTTCGCTGAGGCGAAAACCTTACATCATGCCGCCCATGCCGCCCATGTCGGGCATACCGCCGCCACCGGCGCCAGCACCTTCGGACTGCGGCTTGTCGGCCACCATCGCTTCGGTGGTGATCAGCAGGCCAGCGATCGAGGCTGCGTCTTCCAGCGCGGTGCGGACCACTTTGGCGGGGTCAATGACACCGAATTTGAACATGTCGCCATATTCTTCGGTTTGCGCGTTGTAGCCGAACTTCAGATCGTCGCTTTCGCGGATCTTGCCAGCCACGACCGACCCGTCAACACCGGCGTTCTCGGCGATCTGGCGCAGGGGTGCTTCCAGAGCTTTGCGCACGATGTTGATGCCGTTGTTCTGATCGCTGTTGACGCCTTGCAGACCGTCAAGCGCCTTGGCGCCTTGGATCAGGGCAACGCCGCCACCGACAACGATACCTTCTTGCACGGCCGCGCGGGTCGCGTTCAGGGCGTCGTCGACACGGTCTTTACGCTCTTTCACCTCGGTTTCGGTCATGCCGCCAACGCGGATGACAGCGACACCGCCGGCGAGTTTTGCAACACGCTCTTGCAGTTTCTCGCGGTCGTAGTCCGAGGTGGTTTCCTCGATCTGGTTGCGGATCTGGCTGACGCGGGCTTCGATCTCGGACTTTTCACCGGCGCCTTCGACGATGGTGGTTTCATCCTTGGTGATCGAAACTTTCTTGGCCGAACCCAGCATGTCCATGGTGACCGACTCGAGCTTCATGCCCAGATCTTCGCTGATGACCTGACCGCCGGTGAGGATCGCGATGTCTTGCAGCATGGCCTTGCGGCGGTCGCCGAAGCCCGGTGCCTTGACGGCCGCGATTTTCAGGCCGCCGCGCAGCTTGTTGACCACGAGGGTGGCCAGAGCTTCGCCTTCGACGTCCTCGGCAATGATCAGAAGCGGCTTTTGCGACTGGATCACTTGCTCAAGCAGCGGGACCATCGGTTGCAGCGACGAGAGTTTCTTCTCGTGCAGCAGGATCAGGCAGTCGTCCAGCTCGGCGATCATCTTGTCGGAGTTGGTGACAAAATACGGCGACAGGTAGCCGCGATCGAACTGCATGCCTTCGACGACATCGGTTTCGGTGTCGGTGCCTTTGTTTTCCTCGACGGTGATAACGCCGTCGTTGCCGACCTTCTGCATCGCGTCTGCGATTTGCTGACCGATTTCCGCTTCGCCGTTGGCCGAAATGGTGCCGACTTGACCCACTTCATCGGAGTTTTCGACGGGGCGCGCAGCGCTTTTGATGGCTTCGACAACCTTGGTGGTGGCAAGGTCGATGCCACGCTTGAGGTCCATCGGGTTCATGCCTGCGGCAACCGATTTCATGCCCTCTTTGGCAATCGCCTGTGCCAGCACGGTGGCAGTGGTAGTGCCGTCACCGGCTTCGTCGTTGGTGCGGTTGGCCACTTCTTTGACCATCTGCGCGCCCATGTTCTCGAACTTGTCTTCCAGTTCGATTTCCTTGGCGACCGAAACACCGTCTTTGGTGATGCGGGGCGAACCGAAGGATTTGTCGAGAACGACGTTCCGGCCTTTGGGGCCGAGCGTCACTTTGACGGCATTGGCCAGAGTGTTGACGCCGCGCATCATTTGATTGCGGGCATCGGTGTCAAACTTGACGTCCTTGGCAGACATATCTGTCTCTCCTGACTATCTGTTGTTGCGTTGTTCGATTAGCGAAGCGATCAGGCGATGACGCCGAGAATGTCGCTTTCTTTCATGATCAGCAGCTCTTCGCCGTCGAGGGTGATCTCGGTGCCCGACCATTTGCCGAACAGAACCTTGTCACCTTCGTTTACGGCCATCTCGATCAGCTCGCCGCTGTCTTTGCGGCTACCTGCGCCGACGGCGACGATTTCGCCTTCTTGCGGCTTTTCCTTGGCGCTGTCGGGGATGATGAGGCCGCCAGCGGTTTTCTCTTCGCTTTCGACGCGGCGGACCAGTACGCGGTCATGCAGCGGTTTAAATGCCATTGTCTTTGGCTCCTTGGCTCAAAGTTTCTCCCTAATGATCCCGGTCGGGATCATTAGCACTCAGTCGATGCGAGTGCTAACGACGCATAGCTAAGGAGCGGCATGGCCTGAGTCAACCAATCGGGGGCAAAAAAATCATCGGGCGATTGCACCCCCGTTAGCGGCGGTCTAGCGTGTCGCCCAACCGGGGCAGGCAGAGGTCGTAAAAATGGTGCGAATTTTAGCGATTTTGTTGTTGTTTGCACTCCCCAACGCGGCTGTTGCACGATGCGATGGAACCGACCTTATTGCCAAGATGCCCGAGGTCGAGCGCGCGGCACTTATCGCGCGCGCAGGTAATGAGGCGTTCGCAGAGGGGCTTTTATGGAAGGCGGTCCGCGGAGAGACCGAAATCACATTTTTTGGCACCTATCATTTTCCCCATGAAGACACTCAGGCACATTTAGAGGCCGTAACGCCATATATCGAGGCAGCGGATCAGGTGTATCTTGAGGTGTCCAATGCGGATAGCGCCAAGATGGAACGCGACATGGCCGCAGACCCGTCATTGATGTTCATCATGGAAGGGCCGACCCTGCCTGATTTGTTGGGGGACGAAGATTGGGCCTTGTTCGCCGCTGAAATGCGCGCACGCGGTATCGCACCCTTCTTTGCCGCCAAGTTCAAGCCGACATGGGCTGCGATGATGCTGGGTATCGGGCCATGCGAAGCGCGTAGCGGGGCGCTTGAGGGCAAGGGTATTGATACGCTGGTCGGTGATTATGCCGCCGAGATCGGCAACCCTTCGCGGTCACTGGAGGATTACCGTGACCTCATCACCATGCTGGATTCCTTCCCGATGCAGGATCAACTGGACATGATCCGGATGTTTTTCGCGTGGTCCGGTAGCCCCGACGACATGGCCTATACCCTGCGCCAGCGTTATCTGGCACAGGAGGTGGCCCTGATTTGGGCGTTTTCGCGCAAGATGACGCTGGACCTTGGGGGCGATGACGCGATGGATGATTTCCAGCTCTTTGAGCAAAAGATGCTGACGGATCGCAATACGTCTTGGGTGGAGCGGTTGTTGCGCGACGCGGCGGGACAGAAGGTGTTCGCCGCCGTGGGCGCGGCGCATTTGCCCGGGGAGGTCGGGGTTCTGCGGCTTTTGCAGGAGGAAGGGTTCGAGGTTACCCGGCTTGAGCTTTTCCAGTGATTGCCGCCTCTCCGGCATCCGTGATCGCATAGACGCCCCGGGCGGCGCGGAAGAACCAACCATAATGATTGTCGGCCATCATGCGGGTGGCGCGGGAGACACCCGTGGCCTGTGCGACGTCCGAGCCTTTGCTTGGCCCCTCTTTTGCCAGATATGCGGCGCATCTTAGAGCATCCTGCTTGTAGGCGGTCATCACCTTGCCGCGCGTGCCGCCAGCGTTCGGGTCGCCCTCGCGCATGGTGAATTCCTTGAGCAGGGCGGCCTTGCGTGGGGCGGATTTGCGGGGCTGGAAGGGGCCGGGGTCGCAGTGGACCTCGACCGCGCCGGTTTCCAGCGACACGGTCAGCACCCCCAAACCCAGCCTGCGGCAAAGCCCCAGATTGCCCTTGAAGGCGCGCCAGCCCGCCCGGCCCTTCCAGCGGGGCACGGCGACGTAGATATGTTCCGACAATGCCTGCCGCGCGATGGCCTGTTGCAGCAGGGTCAGGGAAAACCCGGTTTTGAGTTCGACGACCACCGGCTCGCAGCCATCGCGGCAGGCCACGACATCGGCGGGGCCGACCTCGGATTTGACGTCATAGCCCAAACCTTCGAGCCATGCTTTGACCGGGGGGTATAGCTGTGTTTCGGCGGGTTTTGTCATCTGGGCAAAATGGCCGCATCCCGGACGGGTGACAAGACGTCTCGTGCCGCCTATAAGGCGCGCAAATCAACCTCATTCAAGTGACAGGACAGTGACATGAGCACCCTTGTTTTCGGCCATAAATCCCCCGACACCGACTCCACCGGCTCGCCCATACTTTGGGCGTGGTACATGAACGACGTGAAGGGCGGCGATGCCGAGGCGGTTTTGCTGGGCGAGCCAAACACCGAAGCGGCCTTTATGCTGAAGAAATGGAACCTGCCCAAGCCGCGCATCATTTCGGATGTGGACGAGGGGCAGGCTTGTGTCATCGTCGACACCAACAACCCCGCCGAATTGCCCGAGAACATCAACAACGCCGACGTTCAGGCGATCATCGACCACCACAAGCTGGTTGGTGGGCTGGAAACCAAAGGCCCGATCGACATCACCGTGCGCCCGCTGGCCTGCACCGCGACGATCATGGTTGACCTGATGGGCGACGATGCCACCAAGATGCCCGACGCCATGAAAGGCGCGGCGCTGACCTGTATCCTGTCGGATACGCTTGAGTTCCGCAGCCCGACCACCACCGACCACGACCGCGCTGTGGCCAACAAGCTGGCTGCTGATCTGGGCGTGAACGTGGGCGATTACGCCGCCGAGATGTTTGCGGCCAAATCCGACGTCAGCGCCTTTTCCGATGCCGAGCTGATCCGCATGGACAGCAAGGAATATGAAGTCAGCGGCACCAAGTTCCGGGTCAGTGTTCTGGAGACCACCGCGCCGGGCATGGTTCTGGATCGCAAGGACAGCCTGATGGCCTCGATGAAAGACGTGGCGTCCGAGGATGGCGTGGACGAGGTTCTGCTCTTCGTGGTCGACATTCTGAACGAGGAAGCCACGCTTCTGGTGCCGAATGATGTTGTGAAAACCGTGGCCGAGAAAAGCTTTGGCGCAACGGTTGAAGGCGACACGGTTGTGCTGCCCGGTGTCATGAGCCGCAAGAAACAGATCATCCCGAACCTTGCGCTTTAAGCGCATCGGGATAACGTGATGGAAAGGGCGCCGATGTGGCGCCCTTTTTCGTGGTCGGGTCCGGGGGAATGTGCAACAAGTGGTATGAATTGAGACACTTGGGATCAATAATGCCCGTTTTTCTGCTGACTGCCCTGACGATGCTGGCCTTTGCGGCGAACTCTGTTCTGACGCGGGCAGGGTTTGTTGGCGGCGGGATGGATGCGGCGAGTTTCGGGGTGATCCGGTTGATTTCTGGGGCTGTGGCCTTGGCCGCCTTGTGCCTTGTCATGCGCGGGCACCTGCGACTTGGCGGGCCGGGACGCGTGACCGGGGTGCTGGCGCTTTTGGTTTATATGTACGGGTTTACCGGGGCTTATAATTCGCTGGATTCCGGGCTTGGGGCGCTGATCCTGTTTGGCATGGTGCAGATCACCATGTTTGCTTGGGCCGTGCGGGCCAAGGAAGGTGTCAGTACCCGGCGTTGGATCGGCGCGGGTATGGCCATGACGGGGCTGGCGTGGCTTTTGTGGCCCATTGGCGAGGCGCAGGTGAGCCTTTTGCACGGGGGGTTGATGGCCGTGGCCGGTATTGCCTGGGGTGTTTATTCCCTGTCGGGCCGGGGCGCGGCGGATGCCTTGCAATCGACGGCGGCGAATTTCGTTTGGGCGGCGCCTGTGGGGGCCTTGGCCCTGATCCTGCCCGCGACGCAGGGCGAGTTGATGGTGGATACGCGCGGCGTTGTCTTGGCGATTGTTGCGGGGGCCGTGACCTCGGGGATGGGATATGCCCTTTGGTACATGGTGCTGCCGCGTCTTATGGCGTCAAGCGCGGCTGTGGCGCAATTGACAGTGCCGGTGATTGCCATGGCCGGTGGCATGGCGCTTTTGGGGGAGGCGCTGACCCTACGGTTTACGCTGGCCTCGGTGCTGGTGCTTGGGGGCGTGGCGATTGCGGTTCTGCCGCGCGTCAAGCGGCGTCAAAGCTGATATCCAGCACTTCGAGTTCGACAATTCCCGTGGGTTTTGGCCATTCGACGATATCGCGGCGCTTGGCCTCAAGCAGGGCGCGGGCCAGCGGCGAGATATGGGTGATACGTCCTTTTTCCGGCTCTGCTTCATCCTCGCCCACGATGGTGTATATGGCTTTGCGGCCCTCTTCATCCTCGACCTTCACCGTTGCGCCGAAGCTGACATGCGCGGGCTGGCCTTGGGGTGGCTCCACCAGAATGGCCGAGGCGAGCCGCGCCTCGACATAGCGCAGGTCGCGTTCGGCCACAGAGAGCGGGTAGGTATCGGGCAGAAAATCGCGGTTTTCGCGCAGGCGCGCCACCTCGGCCTCAAGCGCGGCTTTGCGGTCTTGCAAAAGGTGCAGGCCACGTGGCGTGACGTGGTTGGCGTGGGGGCTGATCGGCAGGTCGGGCAGGCGCTGTGGGCTGCTGCCGTCCTCTTCTTTGGTAAAGGCCTTGTTCATTCATTTCACCAGTCTTTCCAAGGGATCGTATCCGATTTCGCCCGCTGTGCCAAAGGCGACATCCGGCAGGCTGTCGGGTTTGAACCGCAGGCCCGCCATTTCATCGCGGGTGACAAAGCGGCGGCGGGTCACGATCGCCTCGGGATCTTGCCATGTGTCGCAAAGCGTGCCGCCGGTTATGGTGCAGCGAAAGAACACCTCGACCTGATGGAAAGCGGTGTCGGGGTTGTGGAACTCATTGACCAGACAGGGGCTTTCCACGGTGATGGTCAGCCCGCATTCCTCGTGGACCTCGCGGCGAAGCGTGTCGGGCAGGGATTGGCCAAGGTCCACCCCGCCGCCGGGCGCGCACCACAGATCACTGGTGTCACCGGGAAAGGCGTTGACCAGAAGCAGGCGGTTTTCGTGCAGGAGAACCGCGCGGGCGGCAAGGCGGATGGGCATAAGGTGTGATCCATTGCGATTTCCCCCTGTTGTAGCGGGCGGAATGCGCCTATCTCAAGGCGCATGAAAGCCGCGTTGACCTGTCTTGCCCTGATCCTGCCCGCACCGGCCTTGGCCGATTGCGTTGTGCTGCTTCATGGCTTGGCGCGCACGGATGCCTCGTTCATCGTGATGGAGGAGGCCTTGCAGGCCGAGGGCTATACGACGTTCCGGCCTGAATACCCCTCGACCGAGTTGGATATCGACCGGTTGGCAAATGATACGCTGCCTTTTGCCGTGCGGGTCTGTGGCGAGAGCCGGATTCATTTCGTGACCCATTCTATGGGCGGTATTCTGCTGCGCCATTGGCTGCGCGATAACCGGCCCGAGGACATGGGCCGGGTGGTTATGCTGGCGCCGCCGAACCACGGGTCGGAACTGGTGGATGAACTGGGTGGTCTGGAGCTGTTCGAATGGCTGAACGGCCCCGCCGGAATGCAGTTGGAAACCGGGCAGGAGGGGCTGCCCGAAAACTTGCCGCAGGTGGATTTTGAATTGGGTGTGATTGCCGGGAACCGGTCGCTCAACCCCTATTTTTCCTCGCTGATCGAGGGGCCGGATGATGGCAAGGTCTCGGTCGCCTCGACCAAGATCGACGGGATGACAGATCACATTACCCTGCCGGTGACGCATACATTCGTGATGAACAATCCGCTGGTCATCGGGCAGGTGATCGAATTTCTGGAGACCGGCCGGTTTGACCCTGACATGGACCTTGGTGACCTGATTTGGGGAGGTCAGAGTGACGAAGATTGACCTGACCTTGCAGGGGGCCGAGGTTTTGTTGCCGGAGGGTCTGGCCGAGGTGCCTTTGGCCCTGTCAGGCGGGCAGATCGCCGATGCGCCGGTAGGGCGCGAGGTTGATTTGCGCGGCTACTGGGTGCTGCCGGGGATCGTGGATATTCACGGCGATGCGTTTGAAAAACATCTGGCCCCGCGCCGGGGGGCGATGAAGGATTTGGACCAAGGGCTGGTCGCGGCGGAGGCCGAGATTGCCAGCAACGGGATCAGCACCTCGGTTCTGGCGCAATTCTTTAGCTGGGAAGGCGGGATGCGCGGGCCGGAGTTCGCGAGTCGGGTTCTGGCCGGGCTGGACGAGGTGCGCGACAGTTTGATGACCGACCTGCGGGTGCAGTTACGGTTCGAGATTTGCATGCTGGATGCTTACGCCGCGTTCGAGGCTTTGGCGCTGCGGCATGGGGTGGAATACGTGGTGTTCAACGACCACCTGCCACATGAAGAGCTGGCCAAGGGTAAACGCCCCCCGCGCCTGACGGGTCAAGCCCTGCGGATTGGTAAGAACCCCGAAAAGCATCTGGCCGATTTGCAGGCGTGGCACGCGGCGATGGATCAGGTGCCTGAGGCGGTGGAGGCGCTTACCAAGGCGCTTTTGGAAAAGGGCGTTGCCATGGGAAGCCATGACGACCGGACCGAGGCGGACCGGGCGACGTGGAGGACGCGCGGTGCGCGGATTGCCGAGTTTCCCGAGACATTGGAGGCCGGTGAGGCGGCCCACGCGGGCGGTGATCCGGTGATCCTTGGCGCGCCCAATGTGGTGAGGGGTGGCTCGCACAAGGGCAATGTCAGCGCGCTTGAAATGGTTGCCATGGGGTACTGCACGGCGCTTGCCTCGGACTATCATTACCCGTCGATGCGGCGGGCGGCGTTTTTGCTGGCCGATGGCGGGGTGATGGATTTCGCCGAGGCTTGGGCGCTGATCTCTTCCGGGCCGGCGGGTGTTCTGGGCCTTGACGATCGGGGCGTGTTGCAGTCCGGCAAGCGCGCGGATTTGATCGTGATGGAGCCCGCGACGCGGCGTATCTGTGCCACAATGAGCCAAGGGCGGTTCAGTTATCTGAGCGGAGAGGTCGCCGCGCGTTTCATGGGGTAGGTGGCCCTTGCGCGTGGCTTGGTGTAAGCGGCGGGCATGAGTGATTATGCGCCCCCCGATACGCCCCTTGACGTGATCCACGAGGACCACGAGATCGTGATCGTGAACAAGCCGTCGGGCCTGTTGTCGGTGCCCGGCAAGGGCGCGCATCTGGCTGATTGTCTGATTTCACGGGTTCAGGAGGTGTTCCCTATGGCGCTGCTGGTGCATCGCTTGGATCGGGATACCTCGGGGGTGATGGTCTTTGCCCTCACGCCTCACGCGCAGCGGCACTTGGGCCTGCAATTCGAAAAGCGGCAGGTAAGAAAGATTTACGTGGCGCGGGTTGAGGGGCGGTTGGAGCCCAAGACCGGTACGGTGGACCTGCCCTTGATTGTGGATTGGCCGAACCGGCCCTTGCAGAAGGTCTGCCATGAAACTGGTAAACCCGCGCAAACCGATTGGCGGGTGCAGCGTTATGGCGAGGGCGAAACCCGCGTGCGGCTTTTCCCCAAGACAGGGCGGAGCCATCAGTTACGGGTGCATATGCTGGCGATGGGGCACGTGATCTTGGGCGATCCGCTTTATGCCGCAGGGTCGGCGCGGGCGCATGAGCGGTTGATGCTGCACTCTGAGGAATTGCGCCTGCGCCATCCTGATGGCGGCAAAGGTATGTCATTCAGGGCGAAAGCGCCGTTTTGAGCAGGCCCTTTGGCCCGGCCGCCCCACCCACCCGCGTCCGCGCCCAAGGGGCCTTGGGCGAGATGTTTGGCCACGCGCCTGTGGCAGGCCGGGGCCTTCGGCGAGAGTATTTTGGGAAAGATGAAGCGGTTTAGCGGTGCAAGACCCGGTCGGTGAGATTGAGGCGCTCGGCGATGATGGGTTTGAGTTGCACGGCGAGATCGGGGTCTTGGTTTTGTAATTCTTCGAGTTCGTCGAGCCGGTTGGTGGCGATGAGGGTCATGGCGTCGATGCGTGGGCTGCCGTGGTTGTTGCGCGGCAGGGCTTTGACCGGGTGGATCAACTCGGGCCGTGGGGTGGGGCAGAGGTTTTCCAGCTCGTCCACCGTCAGGGTGGTTTCCACGAAGGCATAAAGGCCCACGCCCTTGGCGGGCAGGGCATAGGTGCAGAGCGCCACATCGGTGACTTGCGGGTGCGCCATGAGGGCCGCGCGCAGGGCGGGGCCGTCGCGTTCGATCCGGTCTTCGGTACCTTCGCCATCAGACCAGTTCATAAGGCCGCGCGTGATGAAATTGTAAAGCCGTTTGCCAGTTGCCATCCAGAGGCGCGCGGGCAGGGCCTTTTGCGTCAGCATTCGGGTTTCCGAGGGGGTCAGCAGATGCGGCGCATAGGCGCGTTTCTGTTTCAACAAGTGGCGCAGGTCTTCGCGGGCCATGACGCGGAAGAGTTTCCCGCGCCGACGATGTTTCGACGCGAGTTGGAAGTCGATCACCGCGGCGCGGCCCTCGGGGGTCATCAGCCAGTTCTGCGGCTTGGCGATGTCGTTGTGGGTGACACCCGCGCGGCGCATTTCGCGCAACAGGCGCTTGGCGTCGCGGTACCATGCGGGATCGGTGGGTTTGGCCAGTTGCAGGGGTGTGCCCTTTGTCCAACTGCGCAACAGGCCGGTTTTATCGACGCGTAGCAGAAGCGGACAGCCTTCGATGCCTTGGACGGCGCGCAGGCCCTTGATCTCCTTGCGAGCGAGGGCCCAAGCGATGGGTTTGGCATAGAGAGGCACGCCATCCAGTTTCCGCAGGACGACGGGGAAATCCGGATGGCCTTCGAGTGTGCCGGAAATGGTTTCCGAAAAGATATCCCGTTTGTGTACGGTTTGCGGAAGGAAACGAGCCTTGGCGATATCCGGGGTGATCTTCATGGCGCTGTCTTAGTGGCTTTCAGGCACGGGGGAAAGCGGCGTTAGAGCCGATGCCAAGACGGCGGGCAAATGTCGGGATTTTGCCGGTGGTCGGGCGCGAACCATTCCTTGGGCGCGACCACGCATTTTCCGGGGCTGTCGTTGAGCCACGCCGCCCACCATGAGAAGGTGGAATTGGCGATCACGTTGTGGGCGCAGAGGGTTTGCAAATGCAGGTCGAAGTGGCCCGTCGTTTCATCGTTGTGATCGACGATGACGGTGTCGAACCCAAGCGAGAGGTTCTCACGCGCCCAAGCAGGATCATTCGAGAAGACGAAGCAGGTGGGATCATTGCCCGTTGTCTCGGCCACATGGCGTGCCGCGGTGCGGTAATATTCGGGTGTGCAGGCCGCATAGGCGCCCGAGACCACGTAATCGCCGCGCCGGACATGCAGGGCCAGCGGACAGGGGGCCTTGGCGATCTGCACGGCCATGTCGGCGTTGGGTTTGTCGAGCGGAGTGGTGAATCGCAGGTCCCTGCGGATCTGATCGGCTATGCCTTCGAAGTACTTCTCGGACTGCCAGTAGCCATGCAAATAGGTTTGATCGGGCAGGTCGAAGAAATCCGGATCATACCCCAAGTGCGTCTCGCGGTGAAACCGTGGATTGCGCCCGAGTATTCGCCAAAGGGCGTAGCGGATCGCGCCATCGGATTTGGCCGGTGGCAGGCGATCGGTGCGGGTGAAGCGGGCATTCTGGTAATGTATAAAGCAATCGCCGCGATTGTTCGAGCCTGCGACATAGCGCGAGTCGAGTGCCAGATCCGTGCCAAGGTGATCGGCCAAAGCGCGGGCGGCGGCATATTGAAACAACTGGTTCCCGGCGCCACCGAAAAGGCGGGACATGATCATGCGGGATCTCCTGTGATGCCGCCTATGGCGGGGGCGCGGCTTCGTTCGGAAAGATGCGCCACCTTGTGGCGAAAGCGGCCCCTGTGCCATTCGCGCGACAGCCGCTCACGCAGGGATTTCCGGCTTTGTTGGATGGTGGAGCCGTCCAGTTGGTCGGCGATTTCCGAGATGCCCGACGGGTAGATCATCGCCGGGCGCAGGCCCGTGTGCCAGTGGCTTTGCACGAAGGTATCGACGGGCCGGTCGAAAGGTGCGGAGAGTGCCGAAAGATGCGCTGCGGTATCGCGGCTGACCAATTGGGCCGTGGTGCGCAGGCCGCCCAGTTGCGGCACGATCAGCGCCATATCGTCCGTCGCCTCAAGAGCTGTGGCAGGGCCTTTGGGCGGGCGGGTCTGAAACTGTATGTAGCCCAGGGTTTCGATGTGCCTCTGGGCAAGGTGCAGGGCTTGAGGGAAGGTGTCGGGGTCAAGGCCCGCGTCGTCTTCGATAATCAGGGCCGCCGTGGCCTCGTGCCTTTGCATATCCGCCCAGATCTGCCGATGGGACAGGAAGCAGCCGATCTCGCCGGTTTTGAGCGGGAAGGGGTAGGGCGGATCGAAAAGACCCGCCCCAACCGCGTTGTCAAAGTCTTCGGGAGGGCATTTTGCCCCGTCCACTGCGGGCCAGATGTCGCCTTCCAGCCCGCAGGTGTCCAAGAGTGCCTGCGCGTTGGCACGCCGGGCGGTTGCCCGTTCAAGGTGCAAAACGTAGGCGCGCATCTTCATGGCCGTGTCAGGCACCCTCGGTCCAGCCGGAGACGGCTTTGACTTCAAGGAAATCCTCGATTCCCCATTTGCCACCTTCGCGGCCATTGCCCGATTGCTTCATCCCGCCGAAGGGTGCGCCCATGCCGCGGGACTGACCGTTCATTTCGACCATGCCCGAGTGAAGGGCGCGTGCGCAGCGGTTGGCGCGGGCGGGGTCCTGTGTTTGGACATAGTTGGTCAGGCCATAGGGCGTGTCGTTTGCGATGGTCAGGCCCTCTTCCTCGGTCTCGAAGGGAATGATCGTCAGGACCGGGCCAAAGATTTCTTCACGTGCGACGGTCATGTCGTTGTTCACATCGGCAAAGACCGTCGGTTTGACATAGAAGCCGCGGTTGAGACCATCCGGGCGGCCCGTGCCGCCGGCGACAAGGCGCGCGCCTTCGTCGATGCCTTGCTGGATCAGGTCCTGAATCTTGTTGAACTGTACCTCGTTCACCACCGGGCCGATGTGGCGGCCTTCTTCGTGTGAAGAACCGACTTCAACCGCTTTGGCCACTTCGGCGGCGGTTTCAACGGCTTGGTCATAAACCTCGCGCTGCACCAGCATCCGGGTCGGTGCGTTGCACGATTGGCCGGAGTTGTTCATGCAGTGCATAACACCGCGCTTGACCGCTTTTTCATCGGCATCGGCAAAGATCAGGTTGGCACCCTTGCCGCCCAGTTCAAGGCTGACGCGCTTGAGGGTGTCGGCGGCGGTTTTGGTGATGATCTTGCCCGCGCGGGACGAGCCGGTGAAGGAGATCATGTCAACATCCGGGTGAGCCGTCAGTTGGCTACCGACGCCGGCGCCATCGCCGTTCACCATGTTGAACACGCCTTTGGGCAAGTTCGCGGCGTCGACGATCTCGGCGAAGATCACGGCGGAGAGCGGCGATTCCTCGGAGGGTTTGAGCACCATGGTGCAGCCCGCAACAAGCGCTGCGGCGACCTTGAGGGTCACCTGATTCATCGGCCAGTTCCAAGGTGTGATCATGCCGACCACGCCGATCGGGTCGTGAATGATGCGGTCGTTGGGCGCATGGTCGCCCAGGGGTTCGATGAATTCAAAGTCTTGGGCGACAGTCAGGAACGCCTTCATATGACCGAGCCCGGCGCCTGCTTGTTGCTGGCGGGCCATGTCGATGGGGGCGCCCATCTCAAGGCTGATGGCTTGGGCCATATCTTCGGCGCGTTCCTTGTAGGCGTCGTAGATGCGTTGAAGGGCCGCGATTCGATCCTCTTTCGACGTGGCGGCCCAAGCCGGGAAGGCGGCCTTGGCGGCGGTCACGGCGGCATCGGTGTCGGCTTGGGTTCCAAGCGAGATGACCGCGCAGGCCTCTTCGTTGGAGGGGTCGATCACGTTGTGATCATTTGGCACACTTGGTTGCACCCAAGCGCCGTTTATATAGAACTCGCGTTTCTCGATCATGGTGGACCTCCGTGGATTTGGCGGCACTGTGTCAGGGGAAATGCCGACCTGCAAGGTTGGAAAAGGACACTGGCCCTAGAATTTGATCAAATTCCTTATTGGGGCCGACTGCAAGCAGAAAGGACATGTATCATGGCACTGCGTATCAACGACGAAATTCCCAACCTCACCGTGGAAACGGATCAAGGCACCGTGTCACTGCATGACTGGATCGGTGATAGCTGGGCCATTCTGTTCTCGCATCCCAAGGATTTCACACCAGTATGCACCACCGAATTCGGGGCCGTCGCGCAATTGGCTGACGAGTGGGACAAGCGGGGCTGCAAGGTGATGGGTGTCTCGGTCGATGGTGTCGAGGACCACAAGAAGTGGAAGGGTGATATCGAGCAGGTTGGCGGCGCCAAAGCCGGTTTCCCGATCGTGGCGGACGAGGGCCTCGAGCTGTCGAAAGCCTTTGATATGCTGCCTTCGGAGGCCTATTTGCCTGATGGCCGCACGCCTGCGGACAGCGCCACGGTGCGCAGTGTTTTCATCATCGGACCGGACAAGCAGTTGAAGCTGTCCATGACGTATCCGATGACCGTGGGCCGCAACTTTGCCGAGGTTTTGCGCGCCCTGGACGCCTTGCAGACCAGCGCCAAGGAAAACGTCGCCACGCCCGCGAACTGGACCGTGGGAGAGGATGTGATCATCCCGACCGCCGTCAGCGATGAGGACGCCACGGCCAAGTACGGCAGCTTTGAAACCGTGCTGCCATATCTGCGCAAAACCAAGCTAGACGCCTGATTTACAAGGCATTTGGTACAGCAAACCCCGCCTTCTAGGCGAGGTTTCTTTTTCTCGCCGGGGCCTTGTGATGGACAGTGGGGGAAATCTCGCCTAATCCCTCTGGCCAAATAGTGAGGTGATGATCGAATGGCAAAGCGCGAGGCCTTCCGGATCAACGGATCAACGATTGCCCCGGGAACGCGGCAGACAGTGGATATCCCCGTGAGTACCCTGGCGGACCACACCCCGGTTCACCTGTCGGTGCATGTGGTGCATGGCAAGAAACCGGGGCCGATCTTGTTCGTTTCGGCGGCCATTCACGGCGATGAGGTGATCGGCGTCGAGATCGTGCGGCGGCTTTTGAAGGCGGCGCCGTTGAAGAACATGGCGGGCACTTTGCTGGCCGTGCCGATCGTCAATACCTTTGGCTTTCACAATCATTCCAGATATTTGCCGGATCGGCGTGATTTGAACCGTTGCTTTCCGGGACTCAGCGAGGGGTCGATGGCGTCGCGATTGGCGCATATCTTCATGCGTGAGGTGGTGAGCCGGGCGGATCTGGGCATCGACCTGCATTCCGCCGCCGTTCAGCGCACCAACCTGCCGCAGATTCGCCTGACGGGGGGCAATGATCGGTTGATGGAACTGGGCCGGGTCTTTGGCGCGCCGGTGATGATGCAATCGAACCTGCGGGATGGCTCGCTCAGGATGGCCGCCGAGGAGGCGGGTGTGGATGTTCTGCTTTACGAAGGCGGAGAGGGGCAGCGGTTTGACGAATTGGCCGCCCGGGCGGGGGTCTCGGGTATCTTGCGGATCATGCATCATATTGGAATGATTGGAAAAAAAGGTGTGCCCAAGCGACATGGGGAGCCGGTCTTGTGTGGTGATTCAACTTGGTATCGCGCGCCTGCCGGTGGCCTTTTCAGGGGCTATCAGGGCACAGGGGACCGGGTGTCGCCCGGCACGATTCTGGGCGCGATTTCGGACCCCTTCGGCGAGGTGGAGACCGAGGTGGTATGCGAGCATGAAGGCATCGTGATCGGCCGTACCAACATGCCCAATGTTTACGAAGGCGATGCGCTGTTTCACGTTGCCGCGACGCCGCGGGCGCATGCGGCGCTAGAGGGGATTTGCGGCCATATCGAGGCCGCGCCGCTGTTCGATGAAGACGAAATTATTTAGTAAAATCAATATATTAGGCTGATTTCACGCCAAGGGTTTGAACCTGCTGGTGTTCGTCGGCGCAATGAAGATCGACAAGGCGATCAAGCTGAAGATGAACTCGTAAACCTCCCATTTGCGGGGCAGGTCGACCAAGGCGATGAAAATGCTGGCCCCGAAGGCAAGCGCGGCGTGGCGCAGGCCGGGGACGGGGATGGCCAGCGCGTCGGCGAAAGTTTTGACCCAGTTGAACCGGTCATACATCAGCGGCAAAACCACGAGGTAAAGCAGCAGTACGGTGGTCAGCACGCTGCCGAAAAGCGTTTTGGCAAGCTGCTGTTCGCCGACCACGAGGTTATGCAGGTTGGTTTCGTTCTGGTAATTGTTCTCGGCAAAGAACTCGGTGGTTTCCCAGCCGAAGACGCGTTGCCCCCAGGAGATTTCCTCGCCTGCGGCAAAGAAGAACAAAAGCGCGTAGAGCGCCACCAAAAGGGTGGCGACCCATGCGCCATTGCGCGCCTGTGCGATAGAGTGGCGCGCCAGTACCAGACTGGAAACAAACAGGAAAATCGAGGTGGACCATTCAATGGGGCCATCTTCCATGGCGAAACCGTCATGGAACTGCTGCACGAAGCCGGTGAGGTAATAGAGCAGCGTGAACAATAGGCTGGCAAAGGCCAGACCGAAGAGAAGCTGATCGGCGGCGTTGAGACGTTTCATGGCGGTTCCTGTCGCAAAAGGGCTTGGGCGTTGCGTTACCGCACGGGGGCGCAGCGGGCAAGGGGGTGGTGATTTCGGGTGGCAGGGGGGCGCGCATTCAGCAAGCGCCCGGGATGCGCCGCGAATCGAGGGTAAGCCCTTGGGTTAACGGCAAAATCCCTATGCTGTGCCGCGTCGGTATCACGTCGGTATTGCGTCGGTGTCGGCACCTGTGCCACCGGGGGGTTAACAGGGCGCGCGGTGAGAAATGTACGTTTTGTACGCGCGTTTTGTACGGTTTGGGTTGGCGTGCTTATCAGCCCTTACGAGCTTCTTCGCGATGAGCGCCCGGCGGAATGGTGCGCAGTGAATGCGCACCCTACGAAGGGGTATCCCCAGAAATGACAAACCCCCGAAGCGGCTGCCCGGGGGTCGTCTGACTTTGTGTGTCCTAAGCTTAGGAGAGAGGTCTTAGAGAAGACCTTCGCGCTGGGCTTTCTTACGTGCCAGTTTACGGGCACGGCGGATCGCTTCAGCTT
>DATFKJ010000332.1:0-2368 GCA_035268705.1 Roseovarius sp.
GCCCGGCCACGCTATCCATCCGCTCTTGCGCCTTGGCCGTGGGCCTTGCGCGATACCCCCACGCCACCCAAAGGCAGGCCAGAAGCGCCACAGCGGCCAAACCCGCCGTGATCCCGCCAACCCCGGTGGCAAATCCGGTGCCCACCAACAGCGCGGCAGACACCCCAACACAGCCCATCCAGATCAGTGCGGCACGCCCCGGCCCCCAAAGGCCCGAATAGGTCTCGACGCCCTCGATCTCATTCTCCGGTGCCCACAGCTTGCGCCCGATCTCAAGCACACAGCCATTCACAAAAGACAGCGCCAGAAACAGCCAAAGTTGCGGCGCAGCCCCGCCGCCGGGCAGCCACTCAAGCCCGGTCAACAGCAGGTCAATCAACGGCATGATCATCATATGGCTCAACAGGTACAAAACCGCCCGCGCCTTAAGCCATTCAGGCGCGCCAAACTCGAACGTCATTGCCCCCAGCCACAGCCAGACCAGCGCCAACAACCACAAGGCAGGCGGATGCCACAGCCACACCGCCCCCACCGCCAAAGGCAGCGTCGCCGCCCCCAGCCACAAAACCGTGCTTTGCGCGATCAAGCCACGCGGAATGGGCCGCTCGGGGCGATAGAGGCGGTCATCCTCGGCGTCTTTCCATTCGTCGCAAACCCGCATCTGGAAAAACAACGCCATGGCCACGACGAAGCCCGCCACAAACGCGGGCCATCCGGGCAACTCCCGCCCCGCCAATTGCGCCGAAACACAGATACTCGCGCTTGAGAACACCGCCAGCAACGGCGCCGTTTTCTTCAGCGGGAAGCGCTCGGCCTGATAGGTCCAAAGGCGGGTCAGAAAGCTCATCTGTGCCGCGCCAGATTTTCATGGGCGCGGGTGAAATCCCCCGCCGAAATCGCCGCCACGATGGAAATCTCGCCGCAGAGGCAGGTGGCCGCCGCAATCTCGGCCAAGGCCGCGCCGTGGCCCGCGCCGTTCAACCCAAGGATATTCAGCGCCGCCGACTGGCTGGGCAACCCGGTGCCACCGCCGACCGACCCCACAAGGATATTCGGCATGGTCACGGACACATATAAATCCTCGCCGCGCGGCTCCATCCGCGTCACCCCCATGGCGCTTTCGGCGACACAGGCCGCGTCCTGCCCGGTGGCGATGTAAAGCGCTGCCAAACCATTGGCATAATGCGCCTGCGCCCCCAATTGCCCCGACAGAAGCGAGCCCAAATTCGCCACCCGCCCATAGGCCAGCATCTCGTCAACCGTGGTGCCAAGCACTTGTTCGACCACCTCGCGCGGCAGGGTGACCGAGGCACTCACCTTGCGGCCCCGCCCGGTGACCATGCCAAGCGCCGAGGCTTTCTTGTCACCCGAAAAATTCCCCTCGATATACCACGCCTCGATCGGTACGGGGCAGTCCTCGGCAATCCGCTTGCACAGGGCATCAGTGGCAATCGTCACCATGTTCTGCCCCGCCGCATCGCCCGTGGTATAGCGACAGATCAAAAAAGCGATATTATTGTCGATGAACGGCTCAAGCGACACCAGCTTGCCATGCCGCGTCGTCGCCTCCGCCGCCGCCTGCAAGTCATCGACATTGCGCACCACCCATTCCACGAATTGGCCCGCGCTCAGCAGGTCTTTCATCACGAAAGCAGGCGTGCGAATGACGCCCTCGTACAACACGGCAGTGCTCACCCCGCCTGCCTTCGTGGCCGCCGCCGCGCCGCGTGCGTAGGAGGCAACCAAAGCCGCCTCGCTGGTGGCCAGCGGCACGTGATAATCCCCGTTGGCATTCATCCCCGTCAGGCGCAGCGGCCCGATGATCCCCACCGGCAGTTTCACCGTGCCAATGAAATTCTCGATATTGGCGCTATAGGCCTCGGCCTGCTCCATGGTCGCCGGATCGACCAACGCGGCCTGATCCGCGTCGTCCGCCGTGGGCTTCAACCGCGCCCAGTATTTTTCAACCGTCGCGGCACTGATCTTGCGCATGGGGCGCAACAGGCTGAAGGCATCGTCGTTGGGGGCCATCTTTTGCGGCGTCTTTTCGACATCATACCGCGCCATAACCCGGCGCAGCATTTCCGTCACATGAAAGGGAATCACCACTGAAAAGCTCCGCAAAATTATACTATGAACACATCAAGCCGAAGAATAAGGCAATTCAATGCTTAGCAAGCCTTTGGAGGCTTGGGAACAAGCCGGCGCCCAATACCGTGACAACCGCCACAATTAAATTCAGACCACGGGGTAGACACATTCCGTTTTTAATATATATCAGGACCCGATACTGCGGGGTGCGCGACCCCATGTTAGCCGGTAGCGCCACAAACGGCGGACCGCACCACAGGACAGGAACAGGAAACGC
>DATFKJ010000333.1:0-3196 GCA_035268705.1 Roseovarius sp.
AGGCAAAGCGGCTGATGGGGGTGCCGTTGGGAGAGGTGATCTGCGTCATGGGGCGGAAAGTGGCATGGTTCGGAGGGCTTTGGAAGGGGGAGGGTGCGAACCGGGGTTATGTCCACGGGACAAACGCCGCAGCAGGACTAGGTCGGAAAGCAAATGCACCAGTTCACCATCGCAACCTGTGGTGCGTTTCAAACGTCAGGCATCGTGGGCCTCTGGTCCATGGAGACGGATCGCTTTCGGGGTGGCCAGACTGATTGCATTATGGTCGGGCGCTTTGGGCCGCCCCGACTTTGCAAAGTCCGTTTTCTGCGCCTTGCGGGCCGTCTCGTGCAATAGCCTGTGTTGGCGAGGTGGGAGGCGTAGAGAGGCATTCTCCCGGGCGGTGGGATTGGGATATTTTTGGCAAGAAGAAAGGCTGCGGGGACGTCCATGGGCGTTGCACACCGGTATAATCAGCAGGCCGTTGCCCCATCAATGCAGGGCCCGGCTCAATTGTTGCACGCCTTCCGCTTTTAGCTGATGTCTCAGGTTAAAGGCGGATGGCTTTAGTGCGGCTAAGGCCGCAAGGTGTAATCGACCTCAAGCAGATGATGAAACAGTTTCTTCTTTTGCGGCCAGTTCAAATGAAAAAGGGGGTCAGGCGTAATCCACTCGGGGCCATAGCTTTGTGCCAGCAAAGCTTCGGGCACGCGCGGGAGCATCGCCGGGAAGTGCCCCGCGTCGCGTAGGGGGAGGATGTCTGCTTCGTCCAATTCGTTCAAAGAATAGGGATAAACACTGAACTTTCCGTTTTCCGTCCATGCTGGAAACAGGTCAACCTCGACCCCGAGGTCGGTATTGAACTTGAAGCTGATATTATTGCTTGACCGTTCTTCGTCATCAATCAGCCCGTGGCGATCAAGTTCTTTTTTGAAGTCGAGCCACGTCGCCGCAACGTCGGATCTTGGGAGCTCTCCCAAAATGATACCCACGTCGATATCATCATCATGATCAATGGGTGCATTGTCACGAATGAGCCCGAGCAGCGTGCCTGCATAAATAAAAACCGGCTTTCCAAGCTTCTCCAACGGCGCGAGAGCCGCCCCCATCGAGGAGAAGATCTTTTCGCCGTCCATTTCCGCGAATTTAAGATTGTAGCCGTGGGGCGTGATGAATTGCGGGTGGAGTACGGATGTGATCAGCTCCATGAAGGCGTCGAACTGTGCGTCTTCGCCTCGGGCGTGGCGGGCATCGCGTAGCCGTTTCAGGTTGCCGTGGGTGCGCGCGGGTTTGATCCGGCAGTGGCAGGACAGCAGAATCTTGGACTCTTGCCACTCCATTTCCCAATCAGGGTCCCGCAGGTCGTCAAGTTGCTTGAATAGCTTACGCGGCCGCGCGATTTCCGTCTTGTTCGAGACATGGTCGCGTATCAAAGCGTCGAGCGCATCAAACTTGGCCCTTTGCGCGTTTTTTGCCTGCATCATGGCCCTTCCTTTTCGAAAAGGCAGCGCGCAACAATTGCGTCCTCGGCTTTGTATTTCGCGAATCCTTGCCCTTCGATCCCGTAGATTTTCTTGAACCCAAGCCCGGTGAGTTGGGTATCCACATCCTCGGCATTCTGGTAGCGGCGGTAATGCGGTGGCGCTTCTTTCTCCAGTGCCTGGTCCGCCGTGGTTCGATACTCAAACGCAAGACGATGTCCGGGTAGAAGCGCATCTTTCAGGGCGCTGAACAACTGGGCCTGTTCTTCGTGGGTAATCGCATGCAGAAAAAACCGTGCGTAAATGCAGGCCGATCTCGAACCAAGCTGTCTTATGGCCGAATCCAAACGCGGGCTGGTCACGTTTGCATTCAAGAATTGAATATTGGACACGCCGCGCGCATCGGCTTTTTCCTTGGCCACCTCAATCGCGGTTTCGGACGCATCCAGCGCAATGACCTTGAAGCCGAGTTCGGCGAAAAAGACACTGTCACGTCCATTGCCGCAGCCAATATCGAAAATGGCCGACTCCGCTTCGATTTCGGTTGCTGTGAATGCTGCGAACTGAGACGGCGGCGTTAATGCCGCACCTGCGGATTTCCGGGAGTAAAAAGACGCCCAATACTCGTCCCGCTCAAGAAGTGCATCTGTCATTTACCACTCCGCATTATTGGTTACCATTAAACTGTCTTGTGGCGTTCGTGGTAAGCGCAGACCGCCCTCTTGTCAGGTACAGCGATTTCGGCCAATCGACCTTTTCGCTTTTGTCGTTCTGATGCGTTTCATTGCAGAGTATGCCCGGTCAATCAATAACTTCGCGCAAGAAACAGGCGCTGATAATATGGCTTGCGGAATGATGGCAGTTTGGCCTCTTGCCGGAGGTTTGCCGCAAAACTGTCGAAGAGCTCCTTGTGCGCGAATTCCAAAACTTTGCAAGGCCGCCCCTACGCAAAGCCGCCATTCCCACGGCACGGCGGTCGAGTTGGGTTTGCAGCGCTGTTTTGAGGTTGCGCGTCAGTGATTGGTGCGCATGAATGCGCACCCTACGGTGTGGGGGAGGGTTTGGCGTCGTCCTGCCAAAAAAAAGGCCCCGCGCGGGGCGGGGCCTTTGGTGTCCGAGGCACCTTGGATCAGTTGGGGATTTCGCCGGTCAGGCCTTCGACGTAGAAGTTCATGCCCAGAAGGGTGCCATCGTCGGCCGTTTCGCCCTCGGCCAGCCAATCGGAGCCGTCCTGCTTTTTCAGCGGGCCGGTGAAGGGGTGGTAGTCGCCATTGGCCATGGCTTCTTTCAGGGCCAGCGCCTCGGCCTTCACGTCGGCGGGCACGGCGTCGGTGATCTCACCGATTTTCACCATGCCGGGGCCGATGCCATCCCATGTCTGTTTGGTTTCCCATGTTCCGTCCATCACGGCCTGCGTGCGGTCGATGTAGTAGGGGGCCCAATCATCAATGATCGAACTGACACGCGGCAGCGGCTTGTATTCGGCCATATCCGAGGCCTGCCCGAAGGTGATGACGCCCCCGGCTTTCTCGGCCGCCGCTTGCGGCGCGGTGGAGTCGGTGTGTTGCAGGATCACGTCGGCGCCCTGTTCGATGAGGGCGGTGGCGGCGTCGGCCTCTTTCGGGGGATCGAACCATGTGTAGGCCCAGATGATCTTGAACTCGACATCGGGGTTCACTTTGCGGGCGTGGATATAGGCGGCGTTGATGCCACGGATCACCTCGGGGATTGGGTAG
>DATFKJ010000334.1:0-9644 GCA_035268705.1 Roseovarius sp.
CGTGTCGATGACCATGAACGGGGCGGTGATCCCGATCTTGGCCAATTACATCGTTGCAGGGGAAGAGCAGGGCGTCAGCCGCGCCGACCTGTCGGGCACGATCCAGAACGACATTCTCAAAGAGTTCATGGTGCGCAACACTTATATCTATCCGCCCGAGCCGTCGATGCGGATCGTGTCGGATATCATCGAGTACACCTCGAAGGAGATGCCGCGCTTCAACTCGATCTCGATCTCGGGCTACCACATGCAGGAGGCCGGCGCGAACCTTGTGCAGGAGTTGGCCTACACGCTGGCTGATGGCCGCGAATATGTGAAAGCAGCGATCGCAGCGGGCATGGATGTGGACAGCTTCGCGCCGCGCTTGTCGTTCTTCTTTGCCATCGGGATGAATTTCTTCATGGAGGCGGCCAAGCTGCGGGCGGCGCGCCTTTTGTGGCATCGGGTGATGACCGAGTTCAACGCGCAAAGCGACAAGTCCAAGATGCTGCGCACCCATTGCCAGACCAGTGGCGTGAGCCTTCAGGAGCAAGACCCCTATAACAACGTGATCCGCACCGCCTATGAGGCGATGAGCGCTGTCTTGGGCGGGACGCAATCGCTGCATACCAATGCCTTGGACGAGGCCATGGCCCTGCCCACCGATTTCAGCGCCCGGATCGCGCGGAACACGCAGCTTATCTTGCAGGAAGAAACCGGCGTGACCAATGTGGTCGACCCGTTGGCGGGCTCTTACTACGTTGAGAAGCTGACCGCCGATCTGGCCGAGAAGGCCTGGGAGTTGATGGAAGAGGTCGAGGAGATGGGCGGCATGACCAAGGCCGTGGCCTCGGGGATGCCCAAGCTGCGGATCGAGGAATCGGCGGCCACCCGTCAGGCGATGATTGACCGGGGCGACGAGGTGATCGTGGGGGTCAACAAGTACCGCCGCGACAGCGAAGACCCGATCGACCTTCTGGATATCGACAACAGCGCCGTTCGCGACAGCCAGATCGCGCGGCTTGAGAAAATCCGCGCCGAGCGGGACGCGGCGGCCTGTCAGGCGGCCTTGGATGAGGTCACGCGCCGCGCCAAAGAGGGCGGCAATCTTCTTGAGGCGGCGGTGGACGCTGCCCGTCAGCGCGCATCGGTGGGAGAGATCAGCATGGCGATGGAAAAGGAATTCGGCCGTCACCGCGCCGAGGTGAAAACCCTGGCCGGGGTCTATGGCGCGGCCTATGAGGGCGACGAAGGCTTCGCCGCGATCCAGAAATCGGTGGATGATTTTGCCGAAGACGAGGGCCGCCGCCCACGGATGCTGGTCGTGAAGATGGGGCAGGACGGGCATGACCGGGGTGCCAAGGTGATTGCCACGGCCTTTGCCGACATCGGCTTTGACGTGGATGTGGGGCCGTTGTTCCAAACCCCGGACGAGGCCGCGCAGGATGCCATCGACAACGATGTGCATGTGATCGGCATCTCCAGTCAGGCCGCCGGGCACAAGACCCTCGCGCCGCAACTGATCAAAGCCCTGAATGAAAAAGATGCGGGCGATATCATCGTCATCTGCGGCGGCGTGATCCCGCAGCAGGATTACGAGTTCCTGAAAGACGCCGGTGTGAAGGCGATCTTCGGGCCGGGGACGAATATCCCCGAGGCGGCGCAGGACATCCTGCGCCTGATCCGCGAGGTGCGAGCCTAAAGCGTTCGGGCTTTAACCTGAGACATCAGCAAAAGGCGAAACGCGTGCAACGATTGGATTTTGCACGGCATTTCGTGAAAAGCTGTGTTGCAGGTTTTTCGCGAAACACTTCAAGAAAGACGAGAGAGGGGGCGCTGCCCCCTCTTGGCCTTCGGCCAATTCACCCCCGGGATATTTTTGGCAAGAAGAAAACCATTGGGGTTGTGGCCTTGGATGGCTTGGCTAAGCTGACCCGTGATGAATGGGGGCCGTATGTTGGAATTGGATCATCTCGCCGTGGTGGCCTGCGATTTGGAGGCCGGGCGC
This sequence comes from Roseovarius sp., assembly GCA_035268705.1. Taxonomy (GTDB): domain Bacteria; phylum Pseudomonadota; class Alphaproteobacteria; order Rhodobacterales; family Rhodobacteraceae; genus Roseovarius. The sequence goes on from DATFKJ010000334.1 coordinate 1,988, forward strand.
GCAGCGGTCGAAGAGGCGCTTGGCGTGGCGTTGCAGCCGGGTGGGCAGCATGCGTATTTCGGGACCCACAATATGCTTCTGGGGTTGGAGGATGGGCTTTATCTCGAGGTTATTGCCGTTGATCCGGATGCAACTGATCCCGGGGTCGCGCGTTGGTTCGATCTGGACCGGATGGCGGGCGACCCGCGGCTTGGAAACTGGATTTGCCGCAGTGATGATCTTGATGGAGAGATGGAGCGATTTCCCGAGGCGGGGACGCCTGTGCCTTTGGCTCGCGGTGACCTGAAATGGCGTATGGCGGTGCCTCAGGCGGGACGCCTGCCATTTGACAACCTCTTTCCGGCGATCATGCAGTGGGATTGCGCGGCGCAACCGGCGGAGCGATTGACCGCGTCCGGCTGTGTGTTGCAGCGACTGGTGGTTGCCCACCCGGAGGCGGCTGACCTGTCCACGCGGTTGGCCCCGGTCTTGACCGATAAGCGGGTGGTTTTCGAGGCTGGTGCGCCTTCCCTGATGGCCGAGGTGATGACGCCCTCGGGGTCAAGGGTGCTGCGATGATCATCCGGCAGGCACGATCCGAGGATGCCGAAGCGATTGCCGCGCTTTGGAATCCGGTCATCCGGGATACGGCGATTACATTCAACAGTGTCGAGAAGACCATCGAGACGATAACCGAAGAAATCGCGTCGCGTCATGCCTTCCTCTTGGCGGAAGACGAGGCGCTTCTGGGGTTCGCCACTTATGGCCAATTCCGGGGCGGGGTTGGTTATGCCCGGACCGCGGAGCATACGATTGCCTTGGCGCCCGATACGCGCGGTCGTGGTATCGGGCGCGCCTTGATGCAGGCGCTTGAGGATCATGCGCGCGATGCGGGCTTTCATTCGCTGATCGCCGGAGTAAGCGGTGAAAACCCTGGTGGCATCGCCTTTCACGAGCGCATGGGCTATGCGCAGGTGGCCGTGTTGCCGCAGGTCGGCTGGAAGTTCGAGCGTTGGATGGACTTGATCTTGTTGCAAAAACTTCTTTGAGCACGCGCTGACTTTCCTGTGCAAAGTGGATAGTTTCGAAAAATGTCGATTTGGACCCGCATAACCGAAGCCGTTTCGGCCCTCACCAAGGGGGAGGGGCTGAGTGCGGTATTTGACCGCTTGCGTACACCGCCCGAGCGCAGTGTCGCCTTTACGATTGCGGTTATCGCCCTGAGCGCCAAGATGGCCAAGGCCGATGGTCTGGTGACCCGTGACGAAGTGACAGCGTTTCGGGAAGTCTTTCAGATTGCCCGAGCTGATGAGGCCGGGGCGGCACGTGTTTTCAACCTGGCGCGGCAGGACGTGGCCGGGTTCGAGGAGTATGCCGAGCGTATCAAGCGCATGTTCGGAGAGCAGAATGGCACGCTGTGCGACCTTATGGAGGGGCTGTTCCATATCGCGATGGCGGATGGCCAATACCATCCCAATGAGGATGCATTCTTGCAGCGTGTGGGCGAGATTTTTGACCTGCCCGAGGGTGAATTCAAGAGGTTGCGCAGTCGGTTCGTTCCGGATGCCAAACCTGACCCCTACGCGGTTTTGGGGGTGGCGCATGGCGCGCCACTGGACGAGGTGCGCAAGGCATGGCGCAAACAGGTGCGCGATAGCCACCCCGATGCCATGGTGGCGCGTGGCGTTCCGCAAGAGGCCGTAAAGCTGGCTGAAAAGAGGGTCATTGACCTTAATCGGGCTTGGGAAGAGATCAGCAAGGGGGGCGGTGATGCGGATCGCCACCTATAATGTCGAGTGGTTCAATTCGCTGTTTGACGATAGCGGCAGTCTGCTTGTCGATGGCGAGTGGTCGAGCCGTTACAACATCACGCGGCAGGATCAGATCACTGCGCTTGGGATTGTTTTCACCGCTTTGGATGCCGATGCCGTCATGGTGATCGAAGCGCCGGATCACAACGGCAAACGCGCCACGGTGCCGGCACTTGAAAACTTCGCGAGGTTCATGAACCTGCGGGTGAGGCGTGCCGTTGTCGGGTTCGAGAACCAGACCCAACAGGAAATCGCGTTGATGTACGATCCTGATGTGCTGACCTGTGTCCATGATCCGCAGGGGGAGGCGACGGGCAAGAAGGGATCAACGCATGCGCCACGCTTTGACGGTGTGTTTCGGATCGACCTGGATATCGACGACACACACGATCTTGTCGAGTTTTCCAAACCCCCCTTGGAATTGGCCTGTACCACCGCGGGAGGTTTTGGCTTTCGCATGATCGGTGCGCACCTGAAATCCAAGGCACCGCATGGCGCGCGCACGCGCGATGAGATCATGCGCATGGCCATCTCGAACCGGCGCAAGCAACAGGCGCAGGCGGTTTGGCTGCGCCATCGGGTTGAGCAACATGTCGAGGCGTCGGAACCCTTGATCGTCATGGGAGATTTGAACGATGGCCCCGGCCTGGATGAATATGAGCATCTGTTCGGACGGTCGTCGGTCGAGATCATCACGGGCGAAGGGGGCAATGAAGACCACCTTCTTTACGATCCCCATGCCCGCCGCGCATTGACACGCAAGATCGGGGCGATGAACACGACGGCACGGTTCTATCTGTCCTCCGAGAAGCGCTATTTGCAGGCTCTTTTGGACTACATCATGGTCTCGCCTGACTTGGCCGCGAGGAGACCCTCTTGGCGTATTTGGCATCCATTCGATGATCCACGATGCTGGAAAGTGCCCGAGTTGCGCGATGCCTTGATTGCGGCCTCGGATCATTTTCCGGTGACCATGGATATTGATCTACCGGCTTAAAACTCTGAAAAGGGGTTCCTATATGTGTCATATGAAACGCTTGGGGTTCATCGCCTTTGCCATGTGTCTGGCCGCTCCGCTTGCTGCGCAGGAGGAGGGGGAGGATAATGGCCGGACCCTCATGGAACGCGGGGCGCAGATGTTTTTCGAAGGCATCATGCGGGAAATGGAACCCGCGATGAAGGACCTCGAAGGACTGGCCGAACGGATGGGCCCCGAAGTGAAACGGTTCGTCGATGAAATGGGACCGGCGTTTGCCGATTTGATGGAGAAGATTGACGATTTTTCCGCCTATCATCCGCCCGAGCTTTTGCCCAATGGCGACATCATCTTGCGAAAGAAAACGCCGGACGAGATGCAGGAAGAGCCGCTTGAGGACGGCAAAATCGAGATTTGATGCGCGGTTAATCGCGTGCTGTTTTGACGATCGCCTCTGCCCCGAGGGTAACGGCCAGGGACATGAACCGCGCTTCCGCGACCTCACCGAAAAGCGGCGCGGCCTCTTTTGAGAGGCGCAGTTCCAATTTCTTTTTCTTTGGATACCACCGCATTTCACCCAGCTTGGCGTCCTCCTTGAGCCAGAGCATGGCGGCAAAGCGCAGGGCCTTGCCCAGAACCTCGGCCTCGTGTGCATCCTTATCGTCAATCAGGCTGGTCAGGTCTTCAAAACGCGTGTCTTCGCGCTTGTTCGAATAACGGTGCAGCAGAGCCAGGCCAAGATAGACCCGTTCGGAATGTTTCAGGCCGCCCAGATTGGCCCGGGTCGCGTTGTCAAAACAGTCTTCCGCACGGTAATCGGGATGCGCGCGCCAACTGACGTCATGCAGCAGGCAAGCGGCTTTGATGATGCGGCGTCGGTCGGGCTTGGTTGATTTGAAAATCGGTTGAATGAACTCGTAAACCACCTTGCCGAACCCGGGGATTCGCGCGTCCTTGGATTCAGCAAACCGACAGGCTTCGATCAGCGGATCACGATCACGTAGTTGTTGCGGCATCTGTTCGTAGAGCAGGCCTTCGCGAATTCCGTAGCTTGAAATGGCGATGTCGCGCGGTTTGATTGTCTTTACGACCTCGCGCAGCACCTCCACCGCGTAAGGCACGAGCGCCATTCGCGCCGAGGACACACCGGCGCGGTTGCGCAATTCATCCAGATCATTCTTCTGGATATACTTGGCTGTCTCTCGTACCGACTTCGGGGTCATCCGGTATTCATGCAGGACTTGAAGCGGGTATCCCCTGCGTTCCATGTCGATCTTGGCAATGGCACGCCATGAGCCGCCGACCAGAAACAGGCGGTTCTTTTGCTCACCCAGGGCGCTGCGCATTTGGCTGACGGTTTCGCGGATCACCGCCTTGCGGGCCTTTTTGCCGCCTTTGAGGTCACGCAGCTTGAGCGGCCCGAGAGAGGACGACATCCGCTTGCCGACCTCGCCATTGTCGATTTCGGCAAGCTCCATGGATGAGCCGCCGATATCGCAGACCAAACCATAAGAACCCGGCCATCCCAAAAGCACGCCCTGCGCGGAAAGCCGCGCTTCTTCCTTCCCGTCGATGACCCAAAGGCGGATGCCGGTTTTGGCCTCGACTTCGGCGCGGAAATCCGGCCCGTCTTCGGCATCTCTTACGGCGGCGGTTGCCACCGTGACGAGCGGTCCGGTCCCCATGCCGTCCCCCAAAAGCTTGAACCGCTTGAGTGCGTCAAGGGCGCGCCTGCGGCCCTCGGGGTTCAGTTTTCCGGTTTCGGACATGCCGGCGCCCAAGGCGCACATGATCTTTTCGTTGTAGAAATAAGCAGGACTTCGTGCCGCGCCGTCAAAGACCACAAGTCGAACGGAATTCGACCCTACGTCGACCACACCCACGCGACTAAGCGCACGGGCCGAGGGTTTGTCGAACAGGGGGCGGCCGAAAGGCCCGCTGTCGTCTTGGGCAGGGTCCGTACTTCCGTCCATGAGCCTCTCGGGTCGGTTTGGTCTTTGTATGCGACAGGCGGTCGAGGGCGTCAATCCTCGGTGTGGGTCAGTTTTGGCACATCCGAGGCACCGGCCGAGCCGCGCCCGGATAGCGAGGGGTTTTCCATGAAGAACCGGTGGCAATTGAAGGCAAAGCTGCCCTCGGGCACGGCAAGACGTGTGAAACTGCCGTCGGGGGCCATGATCCAGCTTTGCGCAACATCGGCCATATTGGCGGCCATGACCTGACTGACAATCTGGGCTTTGACGGTTGCGTTCTCGATCTCGACCAGTGTTTCGACGCGCCGATTCAGGTTGCGGCCCATCCAGTCAGCGGAACTGATGAAAACCCGCGCCTTCTTTGAGGGCAACCCCGCCCCGTTGCCGAAGCAAACGATGCGCGAATGCTCAAGAAACCGGCCAATGATGGATTTGACACGAATATTTTCCGACAACCCCTTGATGCCGGGACGCAGGCCGCAAATACCCCTGACGACAAGACTGATTTGCACGCCGGCTTGGCTTGCCTTGTAAAGAGCGTCGATCACGTTTGGCTCGATCAAGGCGTTCATTTTTGCCCAGATCGCGGCAGGTTTGCCGGATTGCGCGTGTTGGATTTCCTTATCGATCAATTCAAGCAAACGGGGCTTGAGCGAGATTGGCGAGATCGCGAGATTTTCGAGTTTTTCAGGCTGCGCGTATCCGGAAAGGTAGTTCATGACCTTTGTCGCATCGCGACCCAGTTTGGCGTCACAGGTGAAAAAGCTCAGGTCCGTGTAAATCTTGGCCGTGATCGGGTGATAGTTGCCGGTACCGTAGTGCGTGTACGTGACAAGCTGATCGCCCTCGCGCCTTACGACGGTTGAGATCTTGGCGTGGGTCTTGAGGTCGAGAAAGCCGTAAACAACATGCGCGCCGGCGCGTTCCAAGCGGCGAGACTGACGGATGTTGGCGGCTTCGTCGAACCTTGCTTTGAGTTCCACAAGGGCGGTCACGGATTTGCCATCTTCGGCGGCTTCGCAGAGGGCCTCGACGATAGGGCTGTCTTTTGACGTCCTGTATAGCGTCTGCTTGATCGCCACGACGTTGGGGTCCCGCGCCGCCTGGGCCAAGAAGCGAACCACCATGTCGAAGGTTTCATAGGGATGGTGCAGCAGCATGTCCTTTTGACGGATGGCCGCGAACATATCTCCATCGTGGTCTTGCACACGCTCGGGGACGCGCGGCGTGAAAGAGGTCCAAAGAAGATCGGGGCGGGCGTCGAGAACCAATTCCTTGAGGTCGGCCAGACCGATCATGCCATCCACCTCGACCACCTCGTCGGGGGTGACGTGCAATTCGTCCATGATGACGCGGCGCAGGGCTTCGGGCGCGCCAGAAGAGATTTTCATGCGCACGACTTCACCACGGCGTCGACGTTTCAAGGCCACCTCGAATTCGCGCACGAGATCTTCGGCCTCTTCTTCGACTTCAAGATCGCTGTCCCGTAATACACGGAACGAACAGTGTCCTTTGTATTTGTAACCCGGAAACAGGCTATCGAGGTGCAGCAAAAGCAGTTCTTCGAGCGGCAAAAAGCGATGCTTGCCCTCGGAGACGGGCAGGATGACGAAACGGTCGATTTGCTGTGGGATCGGCAACAGGGCCTGAAGCGGACGCTTGTCAGACTTGCGTTCGAATTGCAGAGCAAGCGAATAGCCAAGATTTGGGATGAACGGGAAAGGGTGTGCCGGATCAATGGCGAGTGGCGAAAGAACCGGGAACACCTGGTTCAGGAATACATCTGCCAAATAGGCGCGGTCTGCTTCGGTGAGGCGTTCGAGATCAAGAATCTCGATGTCGTTGGCCTCCATTTCACCACGGAGGATCTCGTATGTTTCCTGCTGTGATTTGAGCAGCTTGCGCGCATCGTCGTTGATCAGGACCAGTTGTTCTGCCGGGGTAAGACCATCAGCGGCGGGTGTCGTGTTCCCCGCGTGGGCAAGTTCACGCAGGCCCGCAACCCGTACGTTGTAGAACTCATCCAGATTAGTGGCGGATATCGACAAGAAGCGCAGGCGTTCCAATAGCGGTATGCGGCCATCGCGGGCTTCTTCAAGAACACGCCAGTTGAAACCCAGCCAGCTCAGTTCGCGATTGTAGAAGCGCCCTGGAACATCTGCGGTGACCTCGGGCATGTCGACGGCTTCGGGGAAAGGGGATTTGAGGAAATCAGCGTGTGTCATGCGGGCCTTATGGCTTTGGCGTGTAACGGGAAGGTGACGAGTCTGCCGTCACGTGTCCGGGTTGTCCAGCACCTTTGCCGCGAGCGCGCGGTTTATCGGACGCCCAGTGGACAAGGCGGTGGAATCAAGGCGTTCGACCACGTCGCGGGCGGCAGCGAATGAGCGGTCGATCCGGCGTGTGAGGTAGGACAAAACGCTTGGAGACGGGGAAAGCTGCCGGTCCGCCATCAGTTTCATCAAAACAGCCGCCAGCAGGGAGTCGTCCGGTTCCTGCAGATTGGTATAGGTGGTTCCCTGCATTCGACTTTTCAGGTCCGGGAGGGTCAGGTTCCAAAGGCTGGCCGGCCGAGACGCCGTCAAAAGCAGGCTGTTGCCTTCGGCTAGAACCAGATTGTGCAGATGGAAAAGCGCATCCTCAAGCGTAGGGGTGCCGGCGATGGTATCGGCGTCCTCAATCGCGACATGGCCTGAGGCCAACTTGGGAATGTCCGTCTCGGAAAGGTCTGCGGCCTTCAGGATAGTGGCGCCGGATTGCGTGGCCCAAACATGCGTCAGGTGCGTTTTGCCCGCGCCATGCGGGCCGACAAGCACCAGCTTTCGCGAGGGCCACCCCTGCCAGCCTTCGATCATCGTGACCGCTTCGGCATTGGCGGGCGAGACGAAGAAATCATCGCGCCCCAATGCCTCACGCAC
>DATFKJ010000335.1:0-2746 GCA_035268705.1 Roseovarius sp.
CGCATTCGAAATCAAGTTGATGAAAACCTGAGCCAGCCTGTCCAAATCTGATCTGAGTTCGAGTTGCTCCTCGGCGCGTATCCGATCAACCTTAAAATCGGGTCCGCTCACGCCCGCGGCAGATATTGCACGGTCAAGCACCTCCGAAAGTTTGCCAGCTTGCCAGTTCAAGACAACCTGAGCGTTTTCCAGAACGCTCAAGTCAAGAAGGTCATCCAAGAGGCGTGTCAATCTCACGGCCTCGTCATGGATGATCGAGGAATATTTGTTCTGTTCTTCCTCAGTCAGGCCATTCGTATCCCGCATGATCTCGGAAAAGGCCCGAATGGAGGTCATTGGCGTGCGAAGCTCGTGGCTGATCTGACTGAGGAACGCATCTTTTTGTACGGACAACTGAGTGAGCTTTTCGTTCGCTTCACGCAGTTGCCGTGCGGTGCGCGCTTGCTCTTCCGTTTTGGCCTCAAGCCGGCTGGAGTATTCCATGATTTGTGCAGTTTCATCGGCGACGGCCATGAGATCTTCAACCGAAACGGTCGCCCCACCAACGATTTGACTGATCATCGCATGTGCAGTGGCTGCCCCCACCGAGCCTGACAATGCGCGCTCAAGTTGTTGCAGGAAATCCGGAGTTGGTTCAGGCAGCAACCCGGCTATTCCCTGATGCCGAGCGGCCCCCGCAAACAAGGCCTGTGCTTCGGTCGCCCCCATGATCCGCTGCGACATAATGAGCAAATCCTCGCTCTGAGCCAATCCGCCCGACCAAGACCCAGCTGTACCGGAGTGTTGAAAAACATTCACGAACTGTGCCCCTTGCAACCGTTCGATGGGACGCGGGAAGCTCAATAACGAGACGACAAAGAACACGAATGTATTGAGCAGCAAAGACCACATCACCGCATGCACTATAGGGTCCAGGCCTTCGGCTCCGAACAAGGCTTGCGGACGTAGCCACGAAAGCCCGAACAGACCACTGTCGATGACCTGCTGAGGCAGGAAGACCGTGTCGCCGAAACTGGGCAGGAACAAGGAGTACATCCAGACCACGGCACCGACGACCAAACCAGCGATCGCCCCGACACGGTTCGCCCCGCGCCAAAAGAGCCCCCCCATGAGAGACGGTAAAAACTGAGCGACGCCAACAAACGAGATCAATCCGATCGCCGCCAAGGCTGCACCACCGCCGGACACGCGGAAATACAAATAACCCAAGAATACGATACCGGCGATCGAAAGGCGCCGCGCCAAGAGTGCCACGCTACGCACATCACCCGACACCATGGCGCTTTCCCCCGACATCCAAAGCCAGATGGGCATGACAATGTGATTGGACACCATTGTAGAGAGGGCAATGGCCGCCACGATCACCATTGACGTCGCCGAGCTGAACCCGCCCAAAAACGACAAAATCGCAAGGCCATCACGGCCTTCTTGCAACGGTAGCGTCAGAACAAAAAGGTCGGGGTTCGCGTCGGCCGGCAATCTTTCCAAGCCAACGGCAGCGATAGGTACGACGAACAGGCTCATCGCCATCAGGTAGGCCGGGAAAGCCCATGCCGCTGTGCGCAGGTGGCCTTCGTCTTCGTTCTCGACGACCATCACTTGAAACATCCGTGGAAGGCAAATGAACGCGGCGGCAGACAACATCGTCAGACCGATCCAGCGGCTATTGGTCACTTCAAACTGGGAAATGGGCGAAGCGTCAATCTGCGCCAAGGTCTGGCCAACGCCCCCCGACAATCCCCAAACCACGAAAACCCCCACGGCAAGAAGCGCGAAGAGCTTCACAACAGCCTCCAACGCGATAGCCATGACCACACCATGGTGCCGTTCATTTGCGTCAAGGTTTCGTGTGCCAAAAAGAATTGTGAAAACCGCAAGACCCGAGGCGACCCAGAATGCGGTGGATTGCTGGCTGACGGGCCCGCCACTGCTCGTGTCTGTTTCCGCGAAGATACTGAAAGACAGTGTCACAGACTGCAGTTGCAGCGCGATGTAAGGCGTAGTTCCAATAACGGCCAATACCGTAACGAACACGGCCAGACTGTTGGACTTGCCGTAACGAGAGGAAATCAAATCGGCAATGGAGGTGATGCGCTGACTGCGCCCGATCCGCACCATCTTGCGAAGCGTCCACCACCACCCGATCATAACCAGGGTGGGGCCAAGATAGATCGTGACGTATTCAAGTCCCGAACGTGCTGCAAAGCCGACCGCACCGTAGAAAGTCCATGCTGTGCAATAGATCGACAAGGACAAAGTGTAGACAATCGGAGACCGAAGCCACGCACCGCGACCATGCAAAGCGGCGCGATCCGCCGCGAATGCGACGGCAAACAGAAAGATCACGTAAACCAAACATACAAGAACGAGAACGTTCAGCGATGCCATTCAACGCCCTCCGTTTTCGGCATCGCTCTGTGATCCGCTGTCGTTCTCGTGCAAGTGCCGCGAGATAACCGCCGAGATCACGGACAGCGCGATCCAGACCACGAAGAGATAGAACATGGTCACAGTGGTCTTTGGTGGAGCACCGACAGCCCATAGCAAGGGCATGCAAAAGAGCAGCGCACCCAGTATTGGAAGCATGCGCGCGCCGTCTGCCATACGACGACGACGATAGGTTTTTCGCTCTACGAAGACCGGCATACGTCTCTCCTACGCGCTCACGTGGCAACCAAGGATCGCACAGCTTCCAGCACATCGGCATTCGAGAACGGCTTTGTCATGAAGCGGTTGGCGCCCACAC
>DATFKJ010000336.1:0-4345 GCA_035268705.1 Roseovarius sp.
CCTTTCTGCCGCGCAACAGGCTTGGACCGACGGCAACCCCGTCGTCCCGCTCATCTTCTACCGCGCGCTGGTGCAGGGCGCGGGTCTCAACCCGATCAACCGGCTGGTCAAATCGCTGCTGCGTCAAGGCCTGAACCCGCTGCCCATCTTCGTGGCTTCGCTCAAGGACCCGGTCTCAACCGCCACGCTTGAGCACCTCTTTACCGCCGCCCCGCCCGCGGTGATCCTCAACTGCACCTCCTTCGCTGTCGGCTCCCCGCACCAAGGCGACGACAGCCCCGAAAACCCGCTCACCATGCCCGCCGCCCAATCCGCCCCCATCTTCCAAGTGGTGCTTGCCGGATCGTCCGAGGAGGCATGGGCCGAAGGCCTCACCGGCCTCTCGGCCCGCGATATCGCCATGAACGTGGCCTTGCCCGAGGTTGATGGGCGCATCCTCTCGCGCGCCATCAGCTTCAAGGGCGAAGCGTTTTTCGATGAGGCCACCGAATGCCCCATCGCCACCTACCGCGCCCAAGGCGACCGGGTGGAATTCGTGGCCCAACTGGCGGCCAACTGGGCCACCCTCCGCGCCACGCCGGAACAAAACCGCAAAATCGCGCTGGTGCTGGCCAACTACCCCAACAAGGATGGCCGCCTTGCCAATGGCGTGGGCCTCGACACCCCCGCTGGCACCGTCCACGCCCTCAGCCTCCTGCAAGAGGCGGGCTACGACATTCAAAACGCCCCGAAAGACAGTGACCAACTGATGCAGGCCGTGATGTCCGGCCCCACCAACTGGCTCACCGACCGGGCGCAGAAAACCGGCGGCGTCACCCTGCCGCTCTCCACTTACCTCGACCATTTCAACGCCCTGCCATGGGAGATGAAGGAACAGGTCACCTCCCGCTGGGGCGCGCCCGAGGATGACCCCTTCTTCACCCCCGGGCAGGTCGATTGCGGGCATTTCGCCCTCTCGGTGCTGGAGTTCGGCAAGGCCGTCGTCGGCATCCAACCGGCGCGCGGCTATAACATCGACCCGACCGATACCTACCACTCCCCCGATCTGGTCCCGCCGCATAACTACATCGCTTTCTACATCTGGCTGCGGCACCACTTCGGCGTGCAGGCCATCGTGCATATGGGCAAACACGGCAACCTCGAATGGCTGCCGGGCAAGGCGCTGGCGCTCTCGCAAACCTGCTGGCCCGAGGCCGTCTTTGGCCCCACGCCGCATGTCTACCCCTTCATCGTCAACGACCCCGGCGAAGGCACACAGGCCAAGCGTCGCGCGCAGGCGGTCATCATTGATCACCTGACCCCGCCGCTCACTCGCGCCGAAACCTACGGGCCGATGAAAGACCTCGAAGCGCTGGTCGACGAATATTACGAGGCCGCAGGCGTCGATCCCCGCCGGATCGACCACTTGCGCCGCGAAATCCTCACGCTCACCTCAACCACCGGGCTGGACAAGGACGCAGGGCTGTCGGGCGAGGATGAGGAAACCGATCTGGCAAAACTCGACGCCTACCTGTGCGAGTTGAAAGAGGCGCAAATCCGCGATGGCCTCCACATCTTTGGCCAATCGCCCGAAGGCGTGCAGGAACGTGACCTGTTACAGGCGCTGTTACGCGTGCCGCGAGGGCAGGGGCAGGGCGGCGATGCCTCGATCATTCGCGCGCTGGCCGAGGATTTGACCCTTGGCTTTGACCCGCTCGATTGCGATATGGCGGCCCCTTGGACCGGGCCAACCCCCGACGTCCTGCAATCCGTGGATAGTGCCCCATGGCGCAGCCACGGCGACACCGTCGAACGCCTCGAAGAACTGGCAACACGGCTGCTGAGCGGCGAAGAGGGCCCACCCGGCCCGATAAGCCGCGCCGTGCTGGACCACGCGGAAAGCACCGTGCGCCCCACACTCCGCGCCTGCGGCCCGGACGAAGGGCGGGGGCTCCTCACCGCCCTTTCCGGGCGGTTTGTCGCCCCCGCCCCGTCGGGCGCGCCCACCCGCGGGCGGCTGGATACCCTGCCCACCGGGCGCAATTTCTTTTCCGTCGACAGCCGCGCGGTGCCCACCCCCACCGCTTGGGCGCTGGGCTGGAAATCGGCCAACCTGCTGATTGAAAAACACCTGCAAACCCATGGTGACTGGCCGCGCACCATGCTTCTGACTGCTTGGGGCACCGCCAACATGCGCACCGGCGGCGATGACATCGCACAGGCCATGGCCCTGATGGGCGTCAAACCCAAATGGGACAATGCGAACCGCCGCGTGACGGGTTTTGAAATCCTGCCCCAAGGGGTGCTTGGCCGCCCCCGCGTGGATGTGACCCTGCGCATTTCGGGCTTTTTCCGCGATGCCTTCCCACAGCTCATTTCGCTTTTTGACAGCGCCGCGCGTGCCGTGCAGGCGCTGGATGAACCTGATGATCTCAACCCCGCCGCCGCCCGTGCGCAGGCGGATGGTGCCACCCCGCGCGTCTATGGCGCCAAGCCCGGCGCCTATGGTGCGGGGCTTCAGGCCATGATCGACGAACGGCTTTGGGCCGATAAGGCCGATCTGGCCGAGGCGTACCTGACATGGGGCAGCTATGCCTATGGCGCGGGCGACGAAGGCCGCGCCGACCGGGCAGGGTTCGAGACCCGCCTGCGCCAGACCGAGGCGATTGTGCAAAACCAAGACAACCGCGAACACGACATTCTGGATTCCGACGACTACTATCAATTCGAAGGCGGGGCCGCTGCGGCGGTCAGCACCCTACAGGGCCAAGACCGGCCGATTTACCACAACGACCATTCCCGCCCCGAACGCCCCCTCATCCGCACGCTGGAGGATGAGATCGGCCGCGTCGTCCGCTCCCGCGTGGTGAACCCCAAGTGGATCGAAGGCGTCAAGCGCCACGGCTACAAAGGCGCGTTCGAGATGGCCGCGACGGTTGATTACCTCTTTGCCTTCGCCGCCACCACGGGCGCGGTGCGCAGCCACCATTTCGACATGGTCGAATCCGCGTTTCTGGAAGATGACGACACCCGCGAGTTCATCGCCGAACACAACGCCCCCGCCCTGCGCGAGATGGCCGAAAGGCTGCAAGAGGCGATTGACCGGGGCCTCTGGATGCCGCGCTCCAACTCCGCCCGCGCGCGGATCGAGGCGGCGGCACATGGCGATAGGGTTGAAACTTGACCTTGGTCATATTTTTTGCGCGACACCGCGCAGACCGGCTTCATTTGCGGCGTAGTCTGCACAATTTCACAGTGCGCCCTGTTAACCCCCGCGCCCTACAGCATCCATGCCGACGCGATACAGACAAAATACCGACGCGATACAGACAGGCCAAATCGCCGCCAAACCCTTGTTAACCAAGGGGACTGGGGCCAATTCGGGGCTATGCCGGGTCAAAGGTTAACGATGTCCAAATTCTGGGTCTCACGGATAGGGCCGACAGTCCAAAGCGCCATAGCCTGTGTCGATCTCATAGGCCTCGCATTCCCACTCCTGCGGGAAAATCGGCCCGGGTGGCGGGCCGTCCCCGCAATCCAGCCGTGCCTGCATCATCGCCTGATCCCCCGTCAGCTTATCCACACGGCAGCCGCTCACCGCCTCGATCGCGGCCACGCCCTGCGGTGCGGTGGCGGCCATGCGGGGCGCCCATTGCATGTTTGTGCGGATTGCCTCAGCCTGCAAGCCTTTGATACGGATGACAAAATCACTTCCGCCCATGGCAACGCGATGGGCGGGCGCGCCACGGAAATCCGGGCTTGGGGTGTCGCAGGCGGCCAGCAAACCAAGTGCGAAAAGGAAGGTACAACGCATGCCCCACCGTGTGCGGGGCATGGTTAACAATTCTTTACCGATGCTTGGACATCAAGCTGCCAAAGACGCCCGGGTTTTCCCGATCATCAAGGCCGCCTGCGCCGCCTCGCGGCCCTTTTCCACGAAATGCGCGCGGTAGATGGCGTTGTGATGCTCGGTTTCCTGATACTGATGTGGGGTGAGGGAGACCGAAAGCACCGGCACACCGCTGTCCAATCCGGCCCGCATCAATCCATCGACCACAGATTGTGCAACGAAATCATGACGATAGATGCCGCCGTCCACCACAAAGGCGGCACAGGCCACGGCCGCGTAACGCCCCGTCTGGGCCAGATCGCACGCCAGTAGCGGCATCTCAAACGCGCCGGGAACGTCGAAAACATCGACCTGATTTTCGGGAATAACCTCGCAAAACCCATCCAAAGCACGATCCACAATATCGGCGTGCCAGTTGGCTTTGACGAAGGCATATCGGGTGTGTGTCATCGGGTTTTCTCCTGTAGCTGTCGACACAAATCACCCAAGGCGCAGCACGACAGGAGGAGGGCGCAA